>QNEY01000137.1 GCA_003645385.1 Gammaproteobacteria bacterium
ACTGTTTTCGCTATTTTTAGGTACAGAATTGAACGAAGATTTTCCTAGGATTAACCGCCTTCCACCGTATGTATTCAATATCGTAAACGATTTGAAAGCAAAAGCGCGTGCGCGAGGTGAGGATATTATTGATTTTGGTATGGGTAATCCAGACCAGCCTGCGCCTGCGCATATTATTGATAAATTAACTGAAGCAGCCCAGAGACCAGATACCCATCGTTATTCTGTTTCTCGCGGTATTCCACGTTTACGTAAAGCTATTTGCAGTTGGTATCAGCGTAAATTTGATGTCACTTTAGATCCAGAATCAGAAACTATTGTTACGATTGGTTCCAAAGAAGGTCTGGCCCATTTGGCATTGGCAACAGTAGGTCCGGGTGATGCAATTTTGGTTCCCAATCCGGCTTATCCCATTCACCCTTATGGTTTTGTTATTTCTGGCGCAGATATTCGCCATGTACCCTTGGTAGCAGGTGGTGATTTTTTTGCAGAGTTGGAAAAGTCAGTAAAAGATTCGTGGCCTAAGCCGAAAATGTTAGTTTTAAATTTTCCGGGCAATCCCACAACACAGTGTGTTGACCTGGAATTTTTTGAACGCGTGGTTGCTTTTGCTAAAGAGCATGAGATATGGGTGGTCCATGACTTGGCCTATGGTGAAATCACCTTCGATGGTTATAAAGCACCTTCAATATTACAAGTACCCGGTGCTAAGGATGTTGCAGTAGAGTTCTACACTTTATCCAAAACATATAATATGCCAGGTTGGCGAGTAGGATTTATGTCTGGTAACCCAACCTTAGTTGCAGCACTAGCTCGGATGAAGTCTTATCTGGATTACGGTATGTTTACACCGATTCAAGTTGCAGCTATTGCCGCTCTTGATGGGCCGCAAGAGTGTGTTGCTGAAATAGTGGAAACCTATAAGAATCGGCGTGATGTGTTGTGCGATGGTTTAAATTCCATCGGTTGGGAAGTTGAAAAACCCAAGGCCACCATGTTTGTATGGGCGAAGATTCCTGAACAATATCGCGACATGGGATCATTAGAGTTTACTAAAAAATTATTACAAGAAGCTAAGGTGGCTGTATCACCAGGTATTGGTTTTGGTGAGTATGGTGACGATCATGTTCGCTTTGGTTTGATTGAAAATGAACATCGTACACGTCAGGCGATCCGCGGGATCCGTGACATGTTTAGAAAAGATAAATAATTTAGAAGGTATTGTTAAAGTGCAATCAGTAAAAGTGGGTATTCTGGGTTTAGGTACAGTGGGAAGTGGTACGGTTAATGTACTTCGTCGTAATTTAAAAGAAATTACTCGTCGTGCAGGACGAGATATTGAGATTTCTCGTGCAGCTGATCGTAGTTTTGATCAACCAAAAAATTGTAATACTGATGGTATTGCCTTAACGACAGATGCTTTGGATGTGGTGAATGACCCAAGTATTCAGATTGTTGTTGAACTAATCGGTGGTACAGGAATCGCACGTGAATTGGTGTTAACCGCTATTGCTAATGGCAAACATGTGGTGACTGCTAACAAAGCATTGATTGCGATGCACGGTAATGAACTCTTCGCCCGAGCACAAGAAAAAGGTGTGACTGTAGCTTTTGAAGCTGCTGTTGCTGGTGGTATCCCAATCATCAAAGCAATGCGTGAAGGTTTAGCTGCAAATAGTATTGAATGGTTAGCGGGTATTATTAATGGTACTGGTAACTTCATTCTTACTGAAATGCGTGATAAATCACGTGATTTTGCTGATGTATTAGCTGAAGCACAGGCTTTGGGTTACGCTGAAGCTGATCCAACTTTTGATGTCGAAGGAATTGATGCCGCTCATAAATTAACTATCATGGCTTCCATCGCATTTGGTATTCCATTGCAATTCGACAAGGCTTATACAGAAGGCATAAGCAAAGTTTCTCAAGAAGATGTCAAATATGCCACTGAGTTGGGTTATCGCATTAAACATCTAGGAATTACCAAGAAAACTGAACAAGGTGTTGAATTACGTGTGCATCCAACACTTATTCCACATCGTCGTTTGATTGCCAATGTTGATGGGGTAATGAATGCTGTATTAGTTCAAGGGGATGCAGTGGGACCAACACTTTATTATGGTGCTGGTGCGGGTTCCGATGCAACTGCATCAGCAGTCGTTGCTGATATTATAGACATCGTACGTGCTTTGACTACAGATCCTGAAAATCGTGTACCACACTTGGCATTCCAGCCAGATGCATTAATAGATACACCGATTTTGCCTATGTCAGAGGTTGTAACATCGTATTATCTACGTATACATACTGATGATAAGCCTGGTGTGTTGGCTGACATTACACGTATTTTGGGTGAGCAAGGTATTAGTATTGAAGCTATTTTACAGAAACAACCCGAAGAGCATGGTGGTGTTGTTCCTGTGATTATCCTGACACAGCAAATTGCCGAAAAGAATATGGATGCCGCGATTTCACAAATCGAAGCATTAGAAACAGTTAAAGATTCTATAATGCGAATTCGCATGGAATCACTTGGGTAGTCTAAAAAGTACTATTTTTAGTTCAATCCAAACGATAAAATAAATTTTAGAGAGGAAAAGTTTTATGCCATTTCGACCACGTTATACAGGACTGATCGAGCGTTACCGTGACCGTTTACCGGTAAATGATGATACGAGACTGATTAGTTTGGGTGAAGGTAATACGCCTCTATTGAAACTTAATAATATTCCTAAAGTGTTAGGTAAAGATATTGAGATTTACGTCAAATATGAAGGATTGAATCCAACAGGTTCATTTAAAGACCGCGGTATGACGATGGCTGTAACCAAGGCAGTTGAAGAAGGCAGCAAAGCCATTATTTGTGCTTCAACTGGCAACACATCAGCATCAGCTGCTGCCTATGCTGCTCGTGCAGGTATTGCTGCTTTTGTGTTGATTCCAGAAGGTAAAATTGCATTGGGTAAATTAGCTCAAGGCATGATGCATGGTGCAACAGTTATCCAAATCAAAGGTAACTTTGATGAAGGTATGCAATTGGTAAAAGATGTAGCTGAACACGCACCTGTTACCATTGTAAATTCAATTAACCCATATCGATTACAAGGTCAAAAGACTGCTGCATTTGAGATTGTTGAAGAACTATCTTGTGCACCTGACTTTCATTGTTTGCCTGTTGGTAATGCCGGTAACATCACTGCTCACTGGATGGGTTACAGTGAATATTTTGAAGATGGTATTGTTGGTACACGACCTAAAATGGTTGGTTATCAAGCCGCAGGTAGCGCACCATTTATGCGTGGTCACATGGTTGATGATCCTGAAACAGTGGCAACAGCTATTCGTATTGGCCATCCACAGAGTTGGGACAAGGCTTGGAAAGTAAAAGAAGAATCACAAGGCTGGTTTGATGAATGCAGTGATGAGCAGATCCTTGCCGCTCAAAAATTACTAGCTGAACATGAAGGTGTGTTCTGTGAGCCTGCCTCTGCTACTTCTTTGGCAGGAGCGATTGCAGATATTGAATCAGGCAAAATCCCGGAAGGTAGCAAGATTGTCTGTACATTGACTGGCCATGGTTTGAAAGATCCTGATACAGCAATCAAGCAAAGTACAGCACCTATGATGACAGTTGAAGCAACATTAGATGCCGTTCGCGATGTAATTCTGAGTAATATGACTGATTAAAATCAGATGACAGAGATGATACAGCCAACAGAAAATGAGATTGCGGCAGCAAAAGTGCCGCATGACATCTTTCTGAGCAACTTGATCATGAACCATATTCTATTGTTCACCGCAATTGCAGCTTTTGGACCGCAATATCTTAAATTTATGGTATTGGTTCCTGTATTTTCAGGTTTGGCTCTGGCTTATACTTTCTATCGTTCAAGTAAAGTTAAACGTGAAGATGGTGAGTTTGCTTATATTCACTGGCAGATTGCTCGCCGCTGGAGCAAGTTATTTGCTGGGATATTAACCTTATTGCTTACAGTCTCTTTTCTGGGTTGGTTGGCGCATCAATATTTAGGCATGATGAAAGAGGCTGTCTATGCCTTAATTGGTGGTTTTGGGATATTGCCAACCTTAATGACAGTGTTAGCTCTGGTAGTTGTCGAATCTGATTCCTTGCATCACGCAAGGATGGGAACGTTACCTAAGTGGGCTAGACGTCGCTTTCTTAACGAAGAATAAGTTTTAATTAAGCCTGGATAAAACTTTCTCACGCCATTCGTTTGAAAGTTCATCAATACTTGCAGCAAGAGCCATTATTTCACCTGAATTAACAAAGTCTTTGTCAAAGTAGGCTTTAAACAGGATTTGGACAGATAGCTGTTTTGGATGATGATAAATGACCTTAAGCTGGTCGCCAACAGAGATAGCTCCTGCTTGTAATACTCTAAAGTAAATTCCTGTGGCACCATTTTGCACAAACAATTTTGGCATAGTGGCATTATCTAAGGCAATCCCAAGTTTAAAGCAGGGCACTCTAGGTTGGGTAATCTCTAATATACAATTACCAATTTGTAATTGATCACCGATACAAAGTCTTGCTTCATCTAACTCGGTGATGGTTAGGTTTTCACCAAACTGGCCATAAGCTAGTTCGGGAGCATTGAGCTTGTTGCGCCAGAAGTCATAATGATTAGTAGATAAACCATAGACTGCTTTATGTTCGCCACCATGATTTATTAAGTCAACTTGTTGATCACCCTTTAACCCAGATTGAGTGACCTCAACTGTTCCGTTGACTGGTTTTTTAAAGATACCCGTTGAAACAATGTTGTTATTGTATTGAACGTCTACCGGTAGTGATACATTGATGGAAACTAGTTCCAAAATTAATGTGGCACCACTGAATGGATGACAAGATTGTGTTCGAAAAATACGACAAATCCGTTATATGTCCATCTTGTAATAGGTGGGTCTCCAACAGCTGGAGATTTTTCATCTGGTTGTCCATATTGTTGTTCAACTGTTGTCATCGACATACCTTGCACTGGTCGGATAACACCTTCAGGTGAATTGGGCACATCATAACGAGGATCGGCAATAGAAATAACCTCTGCCTGTGTGAGTGATGCAGCAGATAAAAATAATGTACCAGCGATAATTAAACTTACTTTGATCATGTCGTATTCCTTAATAACCGTACTAACAGCATACTATCATGAGAGAAATAGCTCAATTCCCCTGATGTGACTCATGTCTCTTTTCTTGTTAAATAAGTTATTCAGTCGAGTCACATTACGTCAAACAACGTACATTTAACACACCATCAATAGCCTTGATTTCTGCTATCACAGATTCGGATAATTCAGACTCAGTATCGATTAACGTATAAGCCGCGTCATTCAAAGACTTATTAAGC
>QNEY01000138.1 GCA_003645385.1 Gammaproteobacteria bacterium
CCACACGACATTATGTCGAGAAAAGCAAGGTTGAATCCTTCCGATTTTTTACGCTGAATCAAATCGAGAGGTTACCTTATTCGGCTGAGCAGATACTTTTCGCAATACTCTTGGGTATCGAGTATCTGACTGTCTTGCAGGCGTTGCAATTGATGAAAAAGAAACATCAAAAAAATACTAATTAGTAATGCGACCAGTGTTGAATTGAAAGCAACACCAAGGCTGTCGGTCATGCCCGCGATATCTCCAGCCAGAGCTTGATCCGCCTGAGATAATGCTTGACCGATGCCTCGAACTGTCCCGATGAAGCCGATTGAGGGAATAGCCCAAATCAAATAACGGATCATGGTATTTTCAGAATCTTGTCTTACAGCAAGCGCTTCAAGGTTGCTCTCTATCGCGTCAGATAAGTTTTGTACATTTCTGGTGGCGCCGTATCGCCACAATGATGATCGTAGTGTTCGGACCAGTGGTGATGATAAGCAATCTTTTGGTATTTGTTTATCCAGTCTTTCAATGATGTTATTTACATTAAGATCGCCATCGTTATGGTCTTTGTCTTCAAGTAGATCAACTGAAAACAAGTATTTTGTTTTTAATATTTCACGATAATTAGTTGTTATTAAAAAGCAACCCCATAACATCAAAATGAAACAGATTTCTTGTTCATAGTCTTTTAGGATAACTACTACTTCTCTGGGGGAAGATAGCCCTTGTGCTTGAGCCATTTCAATTAATGCGCTGGCTTCTGGTCGTACATAACCAATATAAATCATGTGAACAAAAATGATTGAGATAATGAGTGCGATAAAACTTTTAATCATATCAGTGAGACTCTATATGTCGACTGGAAAAGAAACGGGTGAGTTAAGACTTATTGTTTTACCTGCATAGGCTTTGTGAATCAGTGCGGATGTAAGTACTAATAGGATAATACACAGGCTTATAACAATCATTCTCTTATTGATGCTGAGTGGTAATCTCATATTTAATTGCCTCCATAAACATATCGTCCAATTCTAAAGCCAAGGTCATCACGCGAATCAACTAAACCCTCTCTGAAAGATGGTCTGAGTTCAGTGGCTGAGCCAGAACGCCAGTTTGCTCCTTTGACCACATGCGAACTACCTGCTGTCAGATCAAAAGGGTCTTGGAACACTTTACCTGATTTGGGAAGCACTATCGAGTAGCTATCATGTGTCCACTCGCTTACATTACCACCTTGGTCATAGAGCCCCGACTTTTCCTGTGAGAAACTTTCTACAGGTGCAACCCCTGGGTAACCATCGTTATATTTTGATACATAAACTTTTACCTTACCGTTGGCAGATTCATCAGCAATGTTGATAGCATTCTTTGGAATAACACGTTCATTACCCCACACAAATAAGGTTTGAACTGATTTCCCCGCTTTTCTGGCTAACCATTCCCATTCTGCTTCAGTCAATAAGCGATAGCCATCTGCATTCGCATTAATTCCTATAAGATGTTTATTGTTAATTCGGTAAACGGGCGTTAATCCTTCTAGTTGACTTAGCCAATTACAAAATTCAGCTACTTCTATCCACGATACAGAGGTGGCTGGCTTTTTAGGGTCACCTTGTTTGCTCTTGTCATATCTGCGGTATTCCGCATTGGTGATTTCATGAGCACCTGCATAAAAAGGCTTGGAGAGTCTAACTTCTTTTATAACTTCATTTGCCCGTTGCCCTGGCTCACTGCGCTTTGCTCCCATGGTGAATGTATCGTTGGGTTTAAATAGCTTTAATTCGCCACCAGCTTTATTTGTATAGTGATTAGGGGCTTCTTTAATCCGTGCAACTTTTTCAGTGACTAAGGTCACATTAACTTTCTTGGTATTGGCAGCACTTGGAGTCACTACCTTAGTGATGCTACGAAATCCTTTCTTACTCAGAGTGATTTTCTGATCAATGGCGCCCAGCGTTAACTGCAGTGGGGTGGTGCCAATAAGTTTGCCATTTAATTCAACCTCAGCTGGTGGATATGATTCAATTTCAACTTGGCCCACCTCTTTTTTCAATATAAAATTTAACTGCAAACTATCATCAGCTGAAATATTGAATGTTTTACTTTCTGCGAAATAGCCTGGTTTAGAATAAGATAATTGATGTTTAACGCCTGCTTCAACGCGAACATTACTGGTTTTGTTAACAGTAATATTATCTAAAACTAGTTTTCCACCATTGGGTTTTAAAGATACGCTGACGGCTGCCTTCTTTAATCCCAACCTGTAGTCACGACTAACATCAGGTTTGGTGCGACTTACTTCAATAGTGTCGTTGACAGTTTCATAGTTGTTGAGTGTGACAGCCACATTATGAACACCGCCTTGCAGCAATAGAGTCAGCGGTGATAAACCCATATCAATAGCATCAAGTGATATGCGGGCACCATTTGGTATTGTTTTTATAGCCAATGTGCCATCAACAGGGGTGAGTTGAAAAACTTTTTTAAAGATTTCGTTTCGAGTTAACGACAATGTGATCGAGGCATCATTGTAATGGGGATGAGTAACAGTAAGTTCATAATCCCCATCAGCTAGTTCATGTTCAAAAGTATCTGAAATAGCGAGTACTTCACCATCAATGAGCCAACTGGTTTTGTCATCGTCAATATTCGTGCTGAGCTCGACTTTAGCTGGCAGCGGTACCAATGTGACAGATATTACCTTACCGAAGTCATCATTGTTCAGCGCTTGTGTTATCGATTGGAATCCTTCTGCTGATACTGTAATAGCGGGATGTTTTGAGATCGAATAGAGTGTTTCACCAATAATAACAGCAAGCCCTTCATGAAGATGTACAGATGATAATGCAGCTGCATCATCTGGATGTATTTCAATGCGAGTGCCTCGTGAAACAAGAATAACCGTTAAAATGACAAAAATACCGATCAAAAAGAATGTGAACACCGAAATATAGAGTAGGCGTTGTTTCCTTTTTGCTGCGAGTAGTTGTTGGTTAAATTGGTTCATCACAATAGATGCTTAAACTATAACTTGTTTGATCATAAGGAATGAGTACATCAATTAATTTTGATTTATAGCCTTTTCGTTTACCCTCAAAAGTATAGCGGCCAGGGGTTAATTGAATTGTTTTTAATTGTGTTATGCCAACGATACCGACGCCACGTACCAGAATGTTGGTCTGATTATCAGAGGTGATCTCAACAGAGACTTTTTTATTCATACTTTCAATAAGGTGAGATAGCTCATTTATTTTTTTATTGAGTGATGGGCTTGCATCGACAAATACTGAGGCTTGGCTTATCTTGTCTTTCATCGTTGACACGAGCTGCATGTTTGATAAACGATAGGGATTCTTGATCTGTTTCTCAAATTCATTATCCAAGGCGATGATTGCTGTAGCTTTAAGTAATGACTTTTGAATGGCTTTATCATCAGCTTGTTCTCGTAAAGCTAATTCCAACTGTTTCTTTGCCGTTACCCAGTCGTCGGAAGCAATTGCTGATTGAGCCTTTTGCCGATAGGTTTCAAGGCGCTGCTTTTTTTCAAGTTCCTGTAATGCGAGTACAGCATCTCTAATTTCTGGACGATTAGGGAAAATTCTTTTTGCAGCAATGATTTCCTGTTTTGCTTTTTCCGCATTACCTTGGTTTATCGCTTGATATGATTGAGCAATATATGACTTGAAGTTTTTATTGTTAATGGTGTCTATTAATACTTGTTTTCGTTCAACAACTGCTTCTCGATCAGGGGCAAGCTTAATAAGCTCTTTTATAAGGTTTAATTCTTTCTCTGGTTTGTTTTCAACCCTGGCGGTATTTATTTTTTCAAGTAGAGCTAGAATTTCAGGCAGCTTGTCTATTTTAGTTGATAGAGTCTCAGCCTCAACAGAGGTCTTATCAAGCATTAATGCATTAGCTATCTGAAATTTAGCATCATCATATTGGTCTGCATCGTAAGCGCTCTGAGCTATAGACATCGCCTGTTCAAATTCCTGCTGGCTGTCAGAGATCATTGTTTGGGCACGTTGTGTTAATTCTTCAATCGAGTTTACTGCACCAGCATAATCGGCAATGCTAAATTTTGAGAGCGCCTCATCTTCTAATGTATCAATGTGCTGAGACCTCGTTTGATCCCACTTGGTTAAATCAATTTTATTAAGTTCAGGTTTGAGTTTGTTTTCATAATCACTCAAGGCATTAATGTAAGTTTGTCGCAGTTGTTCATCAACGACTGTTGGTGATTGTATTGGGTTCACTGCCACACTCGATTGTTCTATTTCGATGGAATCACTAGAAGAAATAAGCTCAGCATCATCATCATTAATGTGACCAAAGGAAATAAACAAAACTACAACAACGCAGAGCAGTGAAACGGTAATAAGGCCGATAGCTACCTTGATAAATTGATTGTGTCGCTTTGCTTTGGCTTTTATGAGTTTCTGTTCAAGTGTCACAATGTGTTACAGCTCCATACTGGGGGTTGATTCCTGCTCATAGATTCGCTTTAGAAACTCTCGCCATTGCACAAACTGTTGTTGTATATTGCCAGTTAATTCGACTGTTTCATCTTCATAAGTGATGACTTGTGGTTCCAATTCGAGATTTATTGATTCACCTAATTCGTTAATAGCATCTTGATGTAACTTTGCTTCTTTTCTGGACTTGTAGCCATCAGCTATCAACAAGGCTCCGCCCACAGTACCCATAATAGCTGCAGTATCAAGTGCGATATTTGAGTCGTTACTGTCTCCAGATGCCCCGGCAGCTATCGCTAGCGCAATAAGTAATACACCACCTACAGTTTTATATATACTTTCCTTCTTTGCCTCGAAACGCAACTGTTTCTCATTAAAGCTGGCTTCTTGCCACGCTAAGTAACTGACTTCCATATTTTGTGAAAAGGAAGCGTAATTTTGTTGCAGGTTGTCAGCAAATAATTGTTCACGAACACGAATTGCCTTCACGCGTTGGAAGAGAGGATCAGTGTCACTTGGTTTGCTAACTAACTTGATATGTTTTCCCTTGGTGTTCATGTGTTCCATAAAAGCGACATCATTAAAACTTGCACCAAATCGCAGATCGGCAATATATTTCAAATCATCCAATTCTGAAGGGCTGCGTTTCTTTAAGGCATCTATAATTTTGTCAGCGGCTTCCTTGAAAACCGGGTCATAAGGGTCTTTACCGCTATTTCTATTGTTTGAATAAAAAGATTCTTCGACTTCATGTTTGAAGGTCTTATCAAGCCATTCTTTGCCACTGATGTCGATAACGGTCAGCCCAAATTTTATATCCTCACCATCTGACTCTTCGATCTTACCTAGTAC
>QNEY01000139.1 GCA_003645385.1 Gammaproteobacteria bacterium
TCATTATGTTATACAGCCCGTAACTTAAGTCGAACTATGTGTCGTAAAAATTTTGATGCTCGTTGAAATACTCTTTCAACTTGTAAATCATAATAAACGTTTCTATTAAATTTTATTATAGATATGTAGTTTCATTTTATATGCTATCTAACGGTTACACTCTTTTATTTTTAGAGCAATACTGGAATGGTCAACAAAATCAGTGCATGAAGTTAGGCAGTTTGCCTCATATTTAGTGGGTGATATATTTCCCAACTTTTTCACTAATTAATTAATGTCCACTTTGGGTTGTGGATTCAATCGGTCGATGCAACACGTTAAAATTTTACATCAGTAAAAGGAGTGTTGCAGATGAAACAAAGACCACGAATTTATTACACAGAAAGTCAGAAATATCTGATGTGGGATCGTTGGAAAAAAGGTGACTCTCTCCATCAGATCGCCCAGCTATTTGATCGACATCATCCATCAATACATCGCATCCTGTCAGAGACTGGAGGAATACGTCCGACTCAACGAAGGCGTTCAAAATTTGCACTTACGTTAACAGAACGTGAAGAATTATCTCGGGCATTGGTTGATTTTGATAATGCATTTTTGCGAAGTAGCGGTATTGACTGAGCTTGTCTCAGGCTTAATGGTTACATGTGGTGTAGTTGAGTTAGTCATGGTGGTTCTCCTGTTGGTTTGTGGGATGTATAGACGGAGCTCTCCTGTGAGTGGTGGGTGTTGTTATTCATAATAAGATGGATGTTTTATCGCATTTTAGATTGGGGGTTTGGTCTATGGAATGGTCTGTTTTGACAGGCTAAGCCAAAACACTTAGAGTTCTGTCAATAACTGTGCGGTAGTAATAAATTAAGAGGCTGTCCTAGCTAACTAGCCCAGTTCAAACCTAGGCATTGGAGAATCCAAGAAATCTAATACCTAGAGAATATGTGAAAAACCACCTGAAATGACCCTATCTTACATGCTGATCAGTTAATCACTATACAGCGATACTCATAGAATTTTGCTATAATCAAATGAACACTAACACTAGGTGAAGCTATTGGAAGAGCAACATACAAGTTTAAACATACATCTAGGTCATACTATCCGCAATCATCGGAAACGGCATCATCTTACGATTGCTGAGGTTTCAAAGTTAGCAGGTATAAGTGTAGGTATGTTGAGCAAAATTGAAAATGGTCACACCTCAACTAGTCTAGAGACGCTAGAGCAATTATCCAAAGCTTTAGGGGTGACACTATCGAGTCTGTTTTTTGGCTACAACAAGCCAACTGATTCTGCTCAGTTCGTAAAATCCGGTCAAGGTTTAGAAGTTGTCCGCCGTGGTACAAAATCAGGACACACATATCATTTGCTGGCTTATAATCAAAACCAAAATGTTACTCTTGAACCCTTTCTCATTAGCATCGAAGAAATTGAAGATTTTCCTTTTTTCTCACATGCTGGCCGTGAATTTATTTATATGCTTGAAGGGGAAGTTAGCTACCAAGTTGGTGATGAGTTTTTTTTACTCCAAGCTGGTGACTCATTAACTTTTGAGGGGGAAACACCTCATCGACCTGATAACATCAATAAAACACCAATTCGCTTTTTATCGATTATTAGTGATAACAAAGAGCTTGCTTGAACAGTCTATAATATAGCTAGGAATAAAAAATTGGCCGCCCCAAGAGAGAGCAGGGCGACCAAAAAAAAGTTACATAGATTTAGAGATTGTGAAAACGATGCGATCGCCAGCCCAGTCATCGCTGTATAAGTCTTCAGCATCACTGTCAGTGTCGTAGTATGTTAGGTCAAAGCCAAAGCCGATTAACTCTTTAGATACACCGATATGGTAGTCGGTTGCACTGTCAGGATTACCTTTGCCAAATACTTTTGAATCATAGTCGTAATAACCAACGCCAGCACTTAAGGCAACCTCATAAGGCAAGTCATAATCAATGCCTGCAGAATAGTAAACACCTGTTTCGCTTGTGTTATAAACATCACTTGAGTAAGCAACGCCCACGTTAAACAAGCTATAACTTAATGATGCATAAACCTCATTCCAATCAAGATCACCACTGCCACCTCTTGAAGAACTTGATGTGCCAGGGTACATATAGCGTAAAACACCAAGATCGTAGCCGATACCAGAGTCACCAAAGTCATTAGCAAAACCAGCGTATGCATCAATTTCAATGTCAGCATCATCAGCAAAGCCTACGTTTGAAGCCCATACACCAGCATATAAACCACTGCTGTGACCGTAATCAAGGCTACCTGAAATTGCTGCATCTTCATCAGTTTGTGAGTAACCACGCCATACATAGTCACTAGAACCAGCAACACTTGCACTTGTTGAGTGAACACCATCTTCACTTTCCCATGCGATTGCGGATGATGTGGCAAAAAAGCTACCCACCACTAGGCATAACATTGAAGTTTTCTTCAGTTGCATCATTAATTCTCCCAATATTGTTGAACGATTAAATTTAAAGTATTTAATTCCAATTCTTATTGCTTTTCATTCACGTAAACACCAAACGGTTTGCCGTGAAAAAATATACTAACATGAAACTTTATATCTTGTCATGAATATTTGCATTTGTTTTAAAATACTTGTGAGAATGAATAAGAAAAATATTTTTTTGCAGCGCAAATAAAACACATCACTATTAAAAAACGATAATAAGACCTAATATAGAGCAAGAAAAACTATCTATATCAGTTGTAATCTACAAGATTATATTGTGATGTAACTCACATGATTACTAACTGATTTTGTTGCGGAAATTAGGTAGAGATAGCCTTAAAAGAAAAATCTATTCTTCAGATCTTTTTATGGAATAGTCATTGATAAATTTTGCATGCCTAATACCAAGGTTTTTTATGATCTGTAGGCCAATATCACTGCTATTAATTGCGAATTGTGGTAATTTACCGTTAGTCCTTTGATGAAGACATTGCTGATCATTATCGTTAGGTTCTAATAAGATAATGACGCCACAATCAGCTTTTTGAATGAGTTCCATAATAGCCGTCATTCTCCAATTATCTGTTTGAGCTGTTGTTTCAAGCAGTTCAGGCAATGATAACGACTCACATACTTTAACTAGTGCAGTCTGCTTGGAGCTAAACTGACCATGAACAAGCGTCAGATAGATTTGTTGTGTAGCTGTATTTTTAAAGGAAAAAAGGCGAAATGTCCCATATGGGATCTGAATGTCACGTTCTGTTAGGCGCTCAATTAATATTTCATTCTGGATACGATGATGAACGAGATCAGCAATGGTTCCGACCTTAATATCATGATCGCTTGCAAATGATAGTAAATCAGACATTTGTGCAACTTCACCATCATTGTCAAGAATGTCACACATAACGGCTGATGGCCCAAGGCCAGCTAGCTCGGCAATATCACAGCCTGCTTCAGCATGATTTGCACAAACAAGCACTCCTCCACTGTTAGCCATCAATGGGAATATATGTCCTGGTTTAACAATATCCTGAGGCTTAGCATCAGTAGCTACAGCAGCTTGAATTGTTCGTGCTCTATCTGCTGTTGAGATTCCGGTAGTTACCCCTTGAGCAGCCTCGATAGAGACAGTGAAGTTTTCAGCTGTCATACTTGTATTCGTTGACGCCATCAAGGGTAGTTCAAGTTGTTGACAATGTGCTTCATTCAAACTTAAACAAATTAGACCTCTCGCATATTGAATCATAAAATTAATATGATCTGGACTAATGAAATCTGCAGCCAACAACAAAGTTCCTTTATTTTCCTGTCCTTTTTTAGCAATTAATATCACCATTTTTCCTAGCCGAATATCTTCGATGATATGGCTAATCGGTGAAGTCTGTTCAACTTGATTTTTTTGAACTGGGAAGACCTGCGCTAAATGATTCATTTCACCCCTCAATTTTGGCATATGCAGAATGATTATGGATCGATTCAAAGTTTTCACATTCCACTATATAACTTATTATCCGATCATCTTTGGCAAACTCTAAGGCAATATCCCGCACCATGTCCTCAACAAATTTAGGGTTACTATAAGCATCTTCAGTGACATATTTTTCGTCTTCTCGTTTAAGTAAACTATACAATTGACTAGAGGACTGTTCTTCCACCAAAGTAATTATTTCTTCTAATTCAATGTAGTCTAATAAATTAAGTGTGACTGTCACATGGGATCGTTGATTATGTGCACCAAAGTCACTGATTTTTTTTGAACATGGACATAAGCTGGTAACAGGAATCAATAATTGGATTGTCATATCATAGAGAGATTGATTCAGCCTTGCTGTTACAGTTACGTCATAATCCATCAGACTTTTAACACCAGAAACGGGGGCAGTTTTATTAACAAAGTAGGGAAAACTTATTTCTACTTCGCCCGTTTCTGCATTTAATTTAGTTATCATAGCCGTTAAAAATTCTTTAAAATTTGCTAAAGAAATTTCACTCTCGGGCTCATTTAAATGTGCCACAAATCGTGACATATGCGTGCCTTTTACATCATGAGCTAACTGCACATACATATTAAAAACCGCTGCAACTGTTTGCACCTCACCGGTATCATTTTTAAAATGGATAAGGTGACGAATATTTTTGATTCCGACCTGATCTATTGCAAAATTACGATTATCTGGTGTGTTTTGTACATCCGCTAATGCCTTTTGTAGTGGGAAATTCATATGTTCACCTCAGATAACAGCATCGTGTAGATTGCTATCTCTTCTTAAAAAGAAAATTACACAGTATTGGATTCAGAAGCATAGAAAACACCTCTATGCGACTAAATTGATACTGTTTAATTAGTTTTGATTTGTTTGCTGCCTTTAAAGATTTCTGTGCGATATCTTGCCCAGTAGTAAGCGTCTAATACCATTGCACAGTAAACAAACAGGCCTCCAGCAAATTGCCCTATAACGGAGACATCAGGGCTTGCCACCCGATAGGTCAATATACCCAATATCAACATAAAACCAAGCATTAATAGGCCACGTAAAGGCGCATTATTTAGTACCTGTCCTACTCCAGGTAAAACTATTGCAACTATCAGCACTAATAATGGTGCCAATGGTGGATGTAACGTTTTTGTTTCTGTTGAAATATCACTCATAATTATCCTCTTCGATATTTTTTCGAATTAAAATAGCATGTTCAATCATTCTTTTAACATCATCATTATCTACAGGCTGATCATCAAATATGGCTCCACGCATTAACATATAGTCACCACGCACAGCCTGTTTAACCATATAGGTAATTCTCACAATTTCTGGTGTTACCA
>QNEY01000140.1 GCA_003645385.1 Gammaproteobacteria bacterium
CAAAGAAGCGAGAATTATACAGCTACTCGCTCGGCTGTCAATCTTTAATTTCTGAGAATTTTTTCGAGCCTATTCTGACCAGAAATCACTCTGTGAAAGGCGTGCATCATACAGGCTACAATGAGGGCGTCAACAGGAAGAATTTCCTGATTTTGTATTGCTTTCTCTATGCTATTGATACCTTGGCAAATTTTCGTTTACCCACTTGAAAAATATGCTCAACACCTTTTGGTATAATTAAGGCACGATCTTCAACTTTCTCACCGTCAATCTTGACTGCACCTTGCTTGATCATTCGATATGCTTCAGAAGTACTGACTGTTAAGCCAGCATCTTTCAAGACATTGGCAATGGCTAAGCCTTCATCAGTAACGGTTAAAGTGACTTCATTAATATCATCCGGGATCTGGCCCTTTTTGAATTGGTTTTCAAAACCTTCCCGAGCTTGGCGTCCATCTTGCTCACTATGGAAACGAGCCACAATTTCTTCAGCAAAGTCTTTTTTGATTTCAATTGGATTACGCCCCTCTGATACATCATCTCTCCACTGCTGAATTTCATGTACAGTACGGAAACTTAATAAGTCAATGTAACGCCACATTAAATCATCTGAAATGGACATTATCTTACCGAAAATATCTTTAGGGCTATCATTAATGCCAATATAGTTATTCAATGATTTTGACATTTTTTGTACGCCATCTAAACCTTCCAGAATTGGCATCGTCAAAATAGATTGTTGTGGTTTACCATATGCTTTTTGTAATTCACGCCCCATTAATAGGTTGAATTTTTGATCGGTACCGCCTAACTCAACATCGGCTTCTAACACTACAGAGTCATAACCTTGTATTAATGGATATAAAAACTCATGGATAGCAATAGATTGTCCACCGGTATATCGTTTGTGAAAATCATCACGTTCTAACATCCGTGCCACAGTATGATTAGAGGCTAAACGAATCATGTCTGCTGATGATAGCTCGTTCATCCATTCGGAATTAAATACTACTGTTGTCTTTGCAGGATCAAGTATTTTGAAAACCTGCTCTTGATACGACTTAGCATTTTCTTGGACTTGTTCAGATGTTAATGGTTTTCGAGTAATATTTTTACCTGTTGGGTCACCAATCATTCCTGTGAAATCACCAATCAAAAATAATATTTCATGACCCAGATCCTGGAATTGCTTTAGTTTATTTAATAAAACGGTATGTCCCAAATGAAGATCTGGTGCAGTCGGATCAAATCCTGCTTTAATGCGAAGTGGACGGCCTGTTTCCAACTTTTCGATAAACTCACTTTCAACCAGTATTTCTTCAGTACCTCGTCGTATTTCGGCCAATGCTTCTTGGACAGAAACCATTTTTTTCTCCAGTTAAAATTTCGATTTTCGCGAATAGTATCACAAGATAGGTCAACAAAGACTTCCATTACGATGAAAATACTGCGAAAATGCATAGATATCTTGGTAATTTAGAGCTTACGATGAAACGAAATAGACTGGTACCATCATCTAAACAAGCAAATATATTCTCTGCCACAGCGACACGCTTTAATAAGCTCCATCGTTTATTAGCGCTCTCATTACTCACTTTTGCCGGCATTTTTATTACCAGCATGGTGTTAGCAACTGGTAAACCAGCTAGTACAGGCTCTCAATCTCAAATCATTGATTTGCCAAACTTATCTGCTGAAAAACAAATCGTTACTAATGTTATTCCGACACCTGAATCTGTCAACTCAACAACACCTGACTCAATTCAATCAAATAAACCTGTCACTACTACTGAAATAGTAGAAACACAACAAGTAGTAAACAGTGAAGAAATTCACCTTATTGAACTTGCAACAATAGAGCAGCAAGGACACGGTGAAGCACTGCCAGCTACAACTCTTTCATCACAAACTAAAACCAAACAAGTAATAAACAAAGTAACGTTAAGCTGGCAAGAAGTCACCGTGAAATCTGGTGATAATCTATCATTGATATTTCCTCGTGTTGGTTTAACAGCACGTGATGTTTATAACGTCGCACAATTAGGTAAAGATATAAAACCATTACTTAATCTTAAGCCTGGACAAAAATTACGCTTTGGTTCTGTTGCAGAAAATGACTCAAAAACCTTGCATCAACTGCAGCTAAAATTAAGCCCAATCCAAACACTGGAAATAATCTCAACAGATAATGGTTATCAGGCAACCATGCTGTCACGTGAAGTTGAGAAAAGACAAATGCATGCCTCCGGTACTATTGAAAATTCATTATTTGAGGCAGGTATTGAAGCAGGTTTATCAGATAAAATAGTTATGGAACTCGCCTATATTTTTGGTTGGGATGTTGATTTCGCCTTAGACTTACGTAAAAAAGATAGCTTCAAGCTGATTTACGATGAAGACTATCTTGATGGTGACAAGATTGCTGACGGTTCTATTTTAGCAGCCGAATTTACCAACCAAGGTAAAACTTACCGGGCAATTCGTTTCACTGATGAAGCAGGATTGAGTCGTTATTACGCGCCAAATGGTGATAGCATGCGTAAGACTTTCAGCCGAAGCCCTGTTCATTTCTCACGTATTAGTTCACGTTTTAATCCTAATCGCAAACACCCAGTTCTGAAAACCAGCAGACCACACCGTGGTGTTGACTATGCTGCAGCTAGAGGTACACCAATTACAGCAACAGGTGATGGCAAAGTTGACTTCGTTGGAGCAAAAGGTGGTTATGGCCGAACAGTTGTCCTATCACATGGTGGAAAATATACAACTTTGTATGCTCATATGTCTAAATATAAAAGAGGCATAAAGCGTGGCAAGCGTGTTCATCAAGGAGATGTCATCGGTTATATTGGTAGCAGTGGCTTAGCAACAGGACCTCACTTGCACTATGAATTCCGTGTTAGTGGCGTTCACCGCAATCCATTGACAGTTAAACTGCCAAAAGCAGAACCACTACCGAAAAAATATCGTTCGGAATTTGATCAGCAAGCACAGCCATTGTTAGCTCAACTGGATAAGACCAACGACACTACTTTAGCGCTTAACGATTAATATTTCTCAATTGTGAGCCTTTATATTGGTGTAATGTCAGGTACCAGTCTCGATGGTATTGATATTGCCATTGTTGATGTCACAAACAACAATAAATGCCAGCTAATCGCCGCTCAGACATTTCCATTTCCTACCGCCCTACACGATAAACTGCTTGCTTTAATCACTAGCCAACAATGTGCGCTGAAAGAACTGGGTGAAGTAGATGTTGAGTTAGGCCAAATTACTGCTCAAGCTATTAATCACCTACTCACCAAACATCAATTAGATGCTAACAATATTTCTGCTATAGGTAGCCATGGGCAAACCTTATTCCATGCCCCCAATAGTGATTATCCGTTTAGCATGCAAATAGGTAATGGCAATGTTATTGCTGAACAAACAGGTATCACTACTGTTGCTGATTTCCGTCAACGTGATATCGCCGCAGGCGGACAAGGCGCTCCATTAGTACCAGCTTTTCACTCCGAGCTATTTGCTGACGATCATGAAGATCGAGTAATTGTAAATATCGGAGGCATCAGCAACCTCACTTTATTACCTGCCAATAAAGATCAAGCTGTCACTGGGTTTGATACCGGTCCAGGCAATGTATTGCTAAATGGTTGGATCCAACGCCATCAACAACAAACATATGATAATCAAGGCCAATGGGCAGCATCAGGTCAGTGTAATGATGAATTGTTAACAAGCCTGCTTGATGAACCCTACTTTCAACAAGCAATCCCTAAAAGTACTGGTCGCGAACTTTTTAATCTTAATTGGCTGGATAACAAGCTTATTGAATTCAATGAGAACATTTCAGCTACCGATATTCAAGCCACTCTCGTTCAGCTGACGGCACACAGTATAGCCAATGAAATTAAATGTTACCTAGACAGCAGCAAAACAATATTTATTTGTGGTGGTGGCGCTCATAATGATTATTTAATAAACCAAATACAAAACTTGCTTGGTGACAAAAAGGTCTCTACAACAGATGAATTGGGCTTGCATCCTGACTGGGTAGAGGCTTGTGCATTTGCATGGTTAGCCTATAAAACATTAAATAAACAGTCTGGTAATATGCCCACAGTTACTGGCGCTAGTCACCCGGTAATTCTTGGTGCTATTTATTATGCATCAAGTGAAGTTTCATAAGCCTCTGCTGACAGCATGCTTTCAATATCTGATTTGTTATCTGGCTGAATTTTAAACAGCCAGCCTTCGCCAAATGAATCTTCATTGATCAGTTCAGGTGAATCTTCTAATGCTGAATTGACAGCAGCAATCTCACCATTCACTGGCATATAGATATCTGATGCTGCTTTTACTGATTCCAGCAACATACACTCTTCTTTAGCTGAAAATCGTTGTCCTACTTCGGGTAATTCTGCATAAACCAAATCACCCAGTAAGTCCTGAGCATGATCAGTAATACCTACTGTTAGTTCTCCGGTATCTTCAACTCTCACCCATTCATGAGATTCAGCATATTTTAAGGAATTAGGATTACTCATACTCAACTACGCCCATACAATTCATTTAAATATTTCATCTTAGGTGCACAATCTTGATCAATCATGTCCCAAGCAAACTGCCAAAGCCAATTGCCTTCCGTTGTTCCCGGAACATTCATCCTGTGGTCACCATTTAAGCTTAAAAGATCCTGCATCGGTATAACCGCAAGGCGAGAGACTGATTCAAGTGAAGCTCGGATAAGTAGCCATGGCATACTCTCATGTGACTCACCTAAATATTCATAAATACGTGCTTTAGTATGATCATCTAACTCTTCAAACCAGCCTAAGGTTGTATTGTTATCATGCGTACCGGTATAAGACACACTATCTTGTGTGTGTTGATGTGGTAAATATGGATTACTAGCATCATCACCAAAAGCAAACTGTAAAATTTTCATTCCTGGCATTACATATTTTTCACGTAATGCAGTCACTTCATCAGTGATAATACCCAGATCTTCAGCCACCAATGGTAACTCACCAAAAGTATTGACTAATTTATTAAATAAAGCATCACCTGGTGCTTTAACCCATTCACCGTCCATTGCAGTGTCACAACTAGCGGGAATTTCCCAACAGGCTTCAAAGCCTCTAAAGTGATCAATACGAATCAAATCAAACAAGTCTAACTGTGTTTTTATTCGTTGCTGCCACCACAGAAAGTCTTCATCA
>QNEY01000141.1 GCA_003645385.1 Gammaproteobacteria bacterium
CCTTAACAAAAACAGTTTATTGAGTACGTAAGTTTAATAATATCTGCGGCAGATAATGGGAATGAAAGACGTTACTGTGAAGCTACGGCCAACGCCGTTAACCTTCATTATTAATGAGACTAAATAATACCGATCAATTCCGGTGTTTCAAGGTAATTAAAACTTGATTCTGAATTGGGCCGGTGCTTGGGTATCACCAAGTTCAGACCGATTTCTGTTCGTATTATATTGTTGCTCATGTCGGATTTGCATTTCTTCGTAGCTGGGATCATAGCCATATCGGATACGGCCCTGTGGTTGATCCTCTGGCGACCGCCAATCATAGTCACTGGTGGGTGAGTCACGCCAGTCATTACCACCACCGATTTCTACTGGATCATAATTATCGTAGCTTGTTGATGGTAGTATGAGTTCGGTACCATTGTGGGCTAAAACAATAGTCGAGGCGAGCAAAAATACCAACGAAGTTAATGGCCGGTATTCAGTAGTATTATTGAATTTCATGATGTTAAACATTATTCAGCTTCTTGGTTCCAATCAAGAGTTTTGAACCAGTGTTTGTGAGCAGTGGAAAGCCATTTATCTGCAGTTCTGGCAGTGATCCAAGTATTAAGGAAGTTCAACCATTCCTGCTCGCCTTTATTTACACCAAAACCAGCTCGGTATGAAACTAGAGGTTTTGATAGAGGCATATCTACTTTGTCCGGGTTACGCAGAGCTAAGAATTCCGGTTGTGGTGAATCACTTACATAGGCGTGGGCTTTGCCATCTACAACAGCTTGACTAGCTTCATCTGGTGTTGGAACAGCATTGATTTTAGCCTTAGCAAATAGGCGCTTTACTAAATCATGAGATACGGTTCCTGATACAACAGTGAAAATAACATCAGGCTGATTTAGTTGTTCAAAATCGTTGATATCTTTAGTTAATTTGGTGTTGGTGGCTAAAGAAAGACCTGAATGTGCATAGGGTTGAGAAAAGCTTATCTTCAATGCTCGTTCTGGTGTAATTGCCATACCACCAGCGATAATATCAATCTCGCCTTTTCTAAGTGCCGTGATAATATTTTCCCATTTATAGATGATAAATTCTGGTTTAACACCCATATCTTGGGCAATTTTTGTAGCCACATCAATTTCAAAACCTGAAAGCTGTCCTGACTCATCCTGCATAGTCCAGGGCTCAAACAAGGAAACCCCAACTTTTAACGTTCCTCGCTCGAGGATACTGTCCACGGTGTCAGCATAGCAATTGATAGACAAACTCAGTAGTAAAGTAAATAGTAAAAATAGTTTCTTAATCATTGTTAACTCTCAGATTTAATTCAGCCAGAAATTACTGACGATAATTTTTGTGCGGCTATTGTATCAAGGATATATAGCTTTATGTTATTCACCGTATTTATTTCAGTAGGTGACTAGTTAAGATGTATAAATTTGGATTTTTCATGTCCACAATAAGGAGGATTTTCTTTTAGCGATGCGCTGGGTACGGTATCCTTGTCGTCTTTACGTTCATAGCAAAAGAATAATCATGCAACAAGAATATCGCCCATCCGAGATCGAACAATCTGTCCAGCAGTTATGGCGTGATCAAAATACCTTTCGTGCCTCGGAAGATTTAACTAAAGAGAAATATTACTGTCTAGCAATGTTTCCATACCCTAGCGGTCAGTTACATATGGGGCATGTACGAAATTACACTATTGGAGATGTGATTTCACGCTACCAGCGTATGCAGGGTAAAAATGTATTACAGCCTATGGGTTGGGATGCATTTGGTTTGCCGGCAGAAAATGCAGCAATTAAAAATAAGGTTCCTCCCGCTTCTTGGACTTATGACAATATTGATTATATGCGTACCCAATTACAACGATTGGGTTTGGGCTACGATTGGGAGCGTGAATTGGCAACTTGTACACCAGAATATTATCGCTGGGAACAATGGTTATTTACTCGGCTGTTTAAAAAAGGCTTAGTCTATAAAAAAACTGCAGCTGTAAATTGGTGCCCAGTTGATAACACTGTACTTGCTAATGAGCAGGTTATTGATGGCTGTTGTTGGCGTTGTGATACGCCAGTAGAAAAACGTGAAATTCCACAGTGGTTTATGAAGATCACTGATTATGCTGAAGAGTTGTTAGATGATCTGGACCAATTAACAGGCTGGCCAGAACAAGTTCGCACTATGCAAGCTAACTGGATTGGACGTTCGGAAGGTTTACAAATTCAATTTGGAATTGCTGATAGTGATGACACTCTAGCGGTGTATACCACTCGACCAGACACTTTGATGGGAGTGAGTTATGTTGCTGTGGCCGCAGAGCATCCCTTGGCATTAAAGGCAGCAGAATCAAATGCTGACTTACAGGCCTTTATTACTGAATGTCGTAAGATGGAAACATCTGAAGAAGCAGTGGAAACTGCCGACAAAAAAGGTGTTGCAACAGGTTTGATGGCTATTCATCCGGTGACTGGTGAACAAGTACCTGTATGGGCCGCTAACTTTGTGTTGATGGGGTACGGTACTGGTGCCGTGATGTCAGTTCCTGCTCATGATCAACGTGATTATGAATTTGCCCAAAAATATGGTTTGGCTATTAATCAGGTTATTGAGCCTATTAATGATGTTAATTGTGATTTAACGCAGGCAGCATTTACCGACAAGGGTAGATTAATTAACTCCGAACAATTCAGTGATTTAAGCTCGGGAGAGTCATTTGATGCCATTGCTGATTTTTTAGAAAAACAGGATAAAGGTGAACGGCAGGTAAATTACCGTTTACGTGATTGGGGTGTGTCGCGCCAGCGTTATTGGGGCACACCTATTCCGATTATCAATTGTCCTGATTGTGGTGCAGTTCCTGTCCCTGAGCAAGATTTACCAGTACGATTGCCAGAAGATGTAATTGTTGATGGTAGTGGTTCGCCAATTAAATCGATGCCTGAGTTTTATCAATGTGCCTGTCCACAATGTGGCAGTGATGCCGAGCGCGAAACAGATACCTTTGATACCTTCTTTGAATCATCATGGTATTACGCACGATTTACTTGTCCTGATAATGATAAAGCAATGTTAGATGAACGAGCCGATTACTGGTTGCCTGTTGATCAATATATTGGTGGTATCGAACATGCAGTATTACATTTGTTATACGCACGATTTTTTCATAAATTAATGCGTGATGAAGGGTTGGTATCGGGAGATGAGCCATTTAAAAACCTACTGACACAGGGTATGGTGTTGAAAGACGGTACCAAAATGTCGAAGTCAAAAGGTAATACGGTTGATCCACAAGCATTGATTGATCAATATGGTGCTGATACCGCACGGTTGTTTACCATGTTTGCTGCACCACCAGAACAATCATTAGAGTGGTCTGATAAAGCTGTTGAAGGCTCCTATCGCTTTTTGAATCGCCTATGGCGTTCCGTACAAGAGCATCTGGAACAAGGCAATGTAGTTGAGCTTGATGTTGATAATTTAACGGATGAATTGAAGGCATTGCGCAGACAAACGCATCAAACGATAGCAAAAGTAACTGATGATATTGGTCGTCGCCATACCTTTAATACTGCTATTGCTGTAGTAATGGAGTTGATGAACTCCTTGGGTAAATTAACTGAGAGCAGTGAGCAGGCACGGGCAGTTGTACAAGAAGCATTGGAAAAAGTAGTATTGATGTTATCGCCGATTACCCCACATATCAGCCACCAGTTATGGCAGTTTTTAGGACATGAGGATGCGGTAGTGAATGTCGCGTGGCCTGATGTAGATGAAACAGCATTGGTACAAGATAAAATTGAACTGATGGTTCAGGTCAATGGTAAGCTACGTTCTAAAGTATTGGTTGCTGCTAATGCAGATAAAGAATCAATAGAATTAATGGCCTTAGCAGATGATAATGTAAAACGATTTATTGATGGTAAGGAAATTCGTAAAGTGATTGTGGTGCCAGGACGACTTATTAATATCGTAGCTGCAGGATAATTAAGGATTTTGCTCATGATGCGTTCTCAATCGAGTGTGTTTATTATTTTTATGTTGATTATGTTAGCCGGCTGTGGCTTTCATTTGCGAGGTACAGCTATAATACCTGATGACTTAAAAGTCATTTATATACAAGGTGTTGATACGAATAAGAGCTTAGGTCTAGAACTTAAAAATAGTTTGATACGTAATGGAGTTACTGTTGTTAATGACTATCAAAAGGATAGTGCTATTTTGACAATTCTGGAAAATAAGGTTGAACGCCGTGTGTTATCTGTTGGTAGTGATGCTAAAGTTAATGAATATGAATTATTTGGTTTTGTTAAATTTAAAGTCAATGATGCCGAAGGGCAGTTATTAAGTGACCAGCAACGAGTGGAAGCACGCCGTAGTTTCCAGTTTGATCAAAACCAGGTTTTAGGAAGTATCGAAGAAGGTAGCGAATTACGCCAACAACTTGACCAGCAATTAGTACAAAGTATATTACGTCGCCTTGCAGCGATAAAATAATGCGACTTCGTTCAGAACAAATAACGGGGCATTTAGAAAAAGAGTTATTTCCTGTTTATTTGGTCTTTGGTGATGAACAGATGTTGGTTGAAGAAACCAGTGATCTGATTCGGCAACATGTACGCAAGCATGGCGCTGATGATCGTCAAGTTTGGCATGTGGAAGGTCGTTTTAACTGGTCAGAAATACAATGGCAAGAACAGACTATGTCACTGTTTGCTAGCCAACGTTTATTGGAAGTTCGATTACCGTCCGGCTCACCGGGTAAAGATGGTGGTGAAGCCTTACGGCACTATGTTGATAATCCCCCAGCTGATACAACCTTATTAATTATTAGCGGCAAGATTGATACGCGATCTCAAAAAAGTAAATGGTTTACTGAACTTGATAAGCTTGGAGCAACTCTTCCTGTCTGGCCTATTGATCTGGCAAAGTTGCCAGGTTGGATTTTGCAGAGTATGCAACAACGAGGTTTGAAGGTAAGTCAAAAGATTGCACAATTAATTGCTGAACGTGTTGAAGGCAATTTGTTTGCTGCTTCACAGGAAATTGAAAAATTACAGTTACTGTGTCCAACGGGTGAGGTTGATGAACAGACGGTGTTGGATTCTGTGGCAGATAATGCCCGTTTTGAAGCATTTGGTTTGATGGATACTGTCTTTTCAGGCCAAGCAGCAAAGATCCCACGTATGATTAGCC
>QNEY01000142.1 GCA_003645385.1 Gammaproteobacteria bacterium
CCTTGGCTCAACTGATTACCCAAGTTACTGGTCGTGCAGGCCGTGGTAAAAAAGCAGGTGAAGTATTTATACAAACCAGCCAGCCACAACATGAGTTTTGGCAAGATCTGATTAATGAAGGTTATCCACAGACAGCACAGAAACTGTTAGAGCAAAGAAAAGAGATGTTAATGCCACCAGCAGGATCATTGTGTGTCATTAGAGCAGAAGATAAACAAGAGCAGCTGGCAATTCAATTTTTAACTGAAGTGTTAGCAATATTCAATCAACATAATCAACAACAGGTTCTGTTACTGGGACCTGTCCCAGCCATTATGGAAAAACGGGCAGGTCGTTATCGGGCACAGTTATTGTTGTCATCGCAACATCGAAAACCGATACATCAATTATTAGATCACTATATCGATGTTATTTCAGCATTAAAACTGGCCAGAAAAGTCAGATGGTCGATTGATATTGATCCGATTGATTTGCTTTAATCTGAGTTGTTTATGATAGGGTGACTGCATTGGTGTTTAACTAGTTAAATAATTCTCGTTAATAACAAGTTAGATTTTAAAGAGGAATAAATGGCATACATATATTTAGCTATAGCTATCATTGCTGAAGTTGTGGCGACAAGTGCATTGAAGGCATCAGCGGAATTCACCAAGCTATATCCAAGCCTATTGGTTGTTGCGGGCTATTGCGTTGCATTTTATTTTATGACCCTTGTACTAAGAACAATACCAATAGGCATCACATATGCAGTTTGGTCAGGTGTCGGTATTGTTCTAATCGCCATTGTTGGTGCATTACTATATAAACAAATTCCAGATATTCCTGCGATAATAGGTATGGGCTTAATTATTTTAGGTGTGGTGGTTATTCATGTTTTTTCAAAAACGGTTAATCATTAAATCTAACAAGGCCAATAACGCGCAACACTTTTAACGCCCAGTTATTGGCGACGTTAAGCATATATTTATGAACAATAAACAAAGGGAATTGGTTCGATATTGGGTGTTCCTAGCTATAGTAATATTAATTGGTCTATACATTTCATTTTCTGATATTGAAAGGTAATTATGGGGACACATTACTTAATTCTGAAGCTCACTTATACTGATGGAACCCACCGTATACTCCCATTGGCAATGGAGAAATGATGAAAACTAAGCAACATAACAAGGTGTTGGTCGGGATATTCAACTTGCTGGGCTCAATGTCGTTATTGTTTGTTCCAACTTATGTTGCTGCCGATGATCTGACACATTGTGTGAACCGTTTCCACCAAACCAAATCTTTATGTCAGTGTGCCGTTGAGCGTGGTCAGCAGGTTTTTGTAGACAAGCAGCAAGCACAACAAGACAGACAGATTAATCAAAAAGATGCTGCCTTCAATAAAAGACAACAACAGTTGCTTGCTGATCCTAATTTGACCGAAGAGCGTATTGATATTGTGTGTGATCGATTTAATGAGCAGTATGTTTATGAAGAATCACTACCACAGAATGAAAGGGCAAAAAGAGTTGATAGTCGTCAAATGTCAAAACAAGAGATACAAACACTGACCTTAAAAAGACGAGAAGCGGCCAAAGATGTGCATAATTTATTAGACAAATTTGCTGCGAGCACAAAAAGTTACCAGACACTTTTTTCACAGTCTGGATTTTGTAAGGGTCGATATGACTTGGCTAAAATGAAAAAAGAAGCGCCTATAATTGATAAAAGCACAATAGGAAGGCTAGATAATCGTACTATTTATGCCGGTTTAAAAGAGTGTGGTATGTGATCACTGGCAAGGATAGGTTAAAATAGCGGGATTCATTTTTGTAAGGTTTCCCCCCACGTTGAAAGACCAGCTAAAAAAATTGATCCAGCAATCATTAGTAGATTTGATTGCTAATGGTTCGTTACCTGAGATAGATCTCCCCGAAATACAAATTGATCGTACCAAAGATAAGGCACATGGTGACTTTGCTTGTAATGTGGCGATGATGTTGGCGCGTTCAGCTAAGATGAACCCTCGCCAGATTGCTTCATTTATTGTTGATGCTTTATCTGATGTCGACTTTATCACCAAAGTAGAGATTGCCGGCCCTGGTTTTATTAACTTCACCTTATCAGCTGGTTCTTCACGGCAGATCATTAAAGATATCCTTGCTGCAGGTAGTCAGTTTGGTCGTAGTCAGGTGGGCGCAGGTAAACGGGTACAAGTCGAATTTGTGTCTGCTAACCCAACAGGACCTTTGCATGTGGGTCATGGTCGTGGTGCCACTTATGGTTCGGTAGTCAGCAGCTTGTTAATGGCCGCTGGTTTTGATGTCCATCGTGAATATTATGTGAATGATGCTGGTCGGCAGATGGATATTCTAGCTACCAGTGTTTGGCTACGTTATTTGGAAGCTTGTGGTGAACATTTTACTTTCCCAAGCAATGGTTATCGTGGTGATTATGTACAACAGATCGCACAAACATTAAAAGACAAACACGGTGATCAATTTCTGCATTCTGTGTCCAATATTTATCAGTTTATTCCTGAAGATGAACCTGAGGGCGGTGATAAAGAAGCCCATATTGACGCATTAATTGCCAAAGCAAAAATACTACTGAGCGAACAACAATACCGTCAGGTATTTGATTTGGGCGTAAATACTATTCTTGCTGATATTCGTGAAGATCTGGCTGGTTTTGGTACTGACTATGATGAATGGTTTTCTGAACGTTCACTGATGGAATCTGGTGCTGTCGATCAGGCGATAGAACAATTAAAGGCCGCCAATGTATTGTATGAACAAGGTGGTGCCTGGTGGTTTAAATCTACTGACTTTGGAGATGAAAAAGATCGGGTCGTAGTTCGTGATAATGGCCAGACTACTTATTTTGCTTCTGATATTGCTTACCATTTGAATAAATTTCAACGTGGTTTTGACACTGTGATTGATATTTGGGGTGCCGATCATCACGGTTATATTCCTCGAGTTAAAGCATCATTAACAGCAATGAATCAGGATGAAGATAAATTAAAAGTTTTATTGGTTCAGTTTGCTGTGCTTTACCGTGGTGATGAAAAAGTGGCCATGTCGACACGTAGCGGTCAGTTTGTCACCTTGCGAGAATTGCGTGAAGAAGTGGGTAAGGATGCGGCACGGTTCTTTTATGTGATGCGTGGTGCTGATCAACATATGGACTTTGATCTGGAACTGGCCAAATCACAAAGTAACGATAACCCTGTTTATTATGTGCAATATGCTTATGCACGAGTCTGCAGTGTCTTTGGACAGTTAACAGAACGTGGCTTATCTTGGGAGCAAGCTCAAGGAGAGCAACACTTAAATCGATTAATAGAAGATCATGAGCAAGCTTTGATGAGCATGTTGGCACGTTATCCAGAAATATTGGAATCAGCTGCATTAAATCATACGCCTCATATCTTGGCTCACTACCTGACTGATTTAGCTCGTGATTTCCATACTTATTACAACGCACATCACTTTATTGTTGATGATATTGAGCTTAGTCAAGCACGGTTAACGTTGATTTCAGCGGTGAAACAAGTGATCGAAAATGGGTTAAGCATAATGGGTGTATCTGCACCGGAGAAAATGTAAGTGGCAGCAAAAAGAAATAGCCGGAAAACCCAGCAGAAAAAATCACTGCCTATAGGGCCGATGCTTATTAGTTTTGCCGTGGGTGCCTTTGCCGTGTTTTTGTTGCATTTGAAAGATAATGTGCCTGCGGATCAAAGTACATCTGTTGTACAAGCAAAAGTAGAAAAGAAATCAAAAGCGATAGAACCTACATTTGATTTTTATACTTTGTTGCCAGAAATGGAAGTTGTGGTTGATCTGCCTAAACAGTCACGAAAAACGATTGTAACCTCACCACCACAACAACAACCCAAACAAGCAAAGACTACCAAGCCTGTTGAAAAAATTAGTTATATGATACAGGTTGGTTCTTTTAGGAACTTAAAAGATGTGGACGGCTTTAGGGCGCGTTTGGCTTTGCTGGGAGTTGAATCAAAAATTCAAACAGTGACGATTGATAATAAGGATACCTGGCATCGGGTTCAGGTCGGACCAATCATTGGTCGTGAAAAGGCTGATGCATTACAAAAACAACTAAAACAAAATGGTATTGATTCGTTATTGATGCGTGCCAAGCATGGTTAGCCAGTCAAGATTGTAGTATGCTCAGATAGTTTTTATTAAGGTTAATCATTATGTCTTCAGCTACTGAAAAAACCTATTCTGAAACAGAAATAGCAGAAAAATTAACAGCAGAATTACCTCATTGGTATTTTGAAAGCGGTTGGATTAGACGTAAATATAAAACCAGTGGTTGGAAAGGCACTTTGATGGTGGTTAATGCTGTTGGCCATTTAGCTGAAGTAGCATGGCATCATCCTGATATCACCGCTTCATATGCATTTGTGATTGTAAAGCTAACTACACATAGTGCTAAAGGAATTACAGATAAAGATTTTGAGTTAGCGAAAAAAATAGAGCAGGTTGTGCAATGGCAGCCTGGCGAAGAAGATGGTCCGTTTGAAGGTACACCATCTGATCAGCGTTTTAAATATATTAAGTACGATTGAGGCTCACATGACAGAAATGACAGAACCGGGAATTTGGCAGGATGTACCCAGCCCATTTTGTGGTATTGCATCTGATGACCTGAAAATAAAAGTCGAAGGCAACGCTGTAGCCATATTAGAAAATGGTGATGCAGTAACAAAAAAAGGCTTTGAAACACCAATAACAGATACTTCACCGCGAGTGAATGGCAAAGAGGTTTCTTTAGACCAAGCAGTTTCTCATATTGCTGATTTGTTGCGAACAAGTAAGCAACCAGTTATTGGCGGTATGGCAACTGATTTGAATGGTGCCCGTTCTGCGATGGCTCTTGCTGATAAAAGTCGAGCGACTATTGATAATATGGATTCTGCTGCAGGAATGAGAAATACTTTGGTGTTGCAGGATACCGGCTGGATGATTACTACATTAACCGAAGTCAGAAACCGGGTTGATTTGTTGCTGGTGGTAGGCAGTGATATTGAAGCTGGTTTTCCTCGCTTTTTCGAACGCATGGTGTGGAATAAAGAGAGTATGTTTGACCAAGACATTGAATCACGACAAGTGGTTTATCTTGGAAAAGTACCTTCAGGCGATGTTTCAACTTCACCACAAGGTAAAAAAGCTCAAGTTTTAGCC
>QNEY01000143.1 GCA_003645385.1 Gammaproteobacteria bacterium
AGCCGAAGCTGTGTGATGTGGCGATCTAAATGGCCGTTGCCGCCATTGCTCCACCTTAAATCCATGAGATGAAATCGAGTGTACTGTTGCTGTTTCAACTGCTTCCTGTTCAGTCATTTCAGACAAAATTCCGGGTAGGCGACTGGCTAACATGGTTTTTCCTGTGCCCGGAGGACCCGTAAAAAGTATGCTATGCGAACCTGCTGCGGCAACTTCCAAAGCTCGTCGAGCACTAGACTGACCTCTAACATCTGATAAATCAGGGTATTGTACTGTCTCACTGTTTGTAGATGACTCAGACAATGACAATATTTGCTGTCCGTGTAAATGAGCACAAACTGCTAATAAATGATTTGCACCAAAACTTCTACTCTCTCCAATCAATGTTGCTTCATCAGCATTGATTGCTGGCAATATCAGTTCTCGCCCTGCTCTAGTTACAGCTAATGTTGTTGGTAGTACCCCACGAACCGAACGCAATTCACCTGTTAAACCCAATTCTCCAATAAACTCTTTGTCAGCCAAGGAAGTAATCGGTATTTGCCCTGATGCAGCCAAAATACCCAATGCAATTGGCAAATCAAACCGACCACCTTCTTTAGGCAAATCTGCCGGTGCCAAATTAATAGTAATGCGCTGTTGTGGGAAATTAAACTGAGAATTAATCAGTGCGGAACGAACTCTATCCTTACTTTCCTTCACTGCCGTTTCAGCCATACCAACAATATTTAGCGCCGGTAATCCATTAGATAAATGGACTTCGACTGTTACCTGTTGAGCAGTAATCCCCGTAATAGCTCGACTATAAACCGTTGCAATACTCATTTTTGACCATCCTTGGTAAAGTTGGAACTAAATCTAATCTAGATATGAACAGCAATAATCCGCTAGTTGAGTGACTTTTATATCAAATGAAGAATCAGCTGGCACATTAAATGATTCACCACCCTTAATTGAAATCCACTCATCAGTACCGTCTAAACAGTATGTTAATTCACCTGCCATAATTTCCATCAATTCTGCTTTGACTGTACCAAACGTGTATTCACCCGGCATCATGATGCCCAACGTTTTAGTGACGCCATCGGCAAAGGTAACTGTGCGGCTTGTAACATTGCCATCAAAATAGACATTAGCTTCACGGGTTATGGTTACATTATTAAATTCAGACATCGGGTTCTCTTAGTTATCAATTTTTGATTGTTCTAACCCAGTGACACGAGCTTCTAATGCTTCAAGTTTTTCACGGGTACGATGTAAAACCTGTGTCTGCACATCGAACTCTTCTCGTGTTACCAAGTCCAGCTTGGCAAAAGTAGCACTTAAGGCCGCACGAATATTCTTTTCGACATCTTCCTGCATTGATGTAAAACCAGATGGCATGGCACTGGTTATTGTATTGACTACATCTTCAATTTTTTTAGCATCTAACATTGATAATTCCTCTATTTCACTGCCACCCATTTTACGGCAAAGCAATTTAGACTCAAGCTAAAATAATCTCTGCCATAAAATTAGCCTTCACCAAAAAGATATAAGACAGCAGAACACCTGCCTAAGGTACTAAGTACAACAACATCAAGTGCGTTGTATGTGGCCCATAAAAACTTTTTAAAAATAGGACACTTTCGAACTTAAGACATCTAAATAGCAAACATGACAGTAAAATAAAGAGTGTGTAATACTTCAATCTCAATTTTCATTATCAAATGGAATGCAAAAGATGAAATGGCGCAATCGAAGAGTTAGTAATAATATTGAAGATAGACATTCTTCACCTGTAAGGAAACGTAGAGCTGGAAAAGAGGAAAAATGATGTTCCAGCATAGCTTTATATTACGACTTGGACATACATCCAGATTGATGGTGTTCTTGTTCATATGTTTTATAACAGTTACCACTTGCCCCCCAAGTATGGCGGAAACCTATGAGCATCCATCAGATGTAGATATGAATTTTCGTCAGAATATAGTGGTTGAAAAACCAACGGTGCGTGTTGATTCTAATTCCACTGCCGATCACAGTAAGTTTGAGGAACTAAAACAACCCTTTTCATCGGGGCCAGAGGTAACCAAGACTTGCCTGAAATGCCATACTGAGGCTGGGCACCAGTTCATGAAAAACATTCACTGGACTTGGAACTATAAAAATGAAAAAACAGGTCAGCTTCTCGGCAAAAAGCATCTCGTCAATAACTTTTGTACCAATGCACGTGGTAATGAAGGTATGTGCGCTCAGTGTCATGCGGGTTATGGCTGGAAAGACGAAACCTTTGACTTCACCAACCAAGACAATATTGACTGCATAGTTTGCCATGATCGTAGTGGAACCTATTACAAAACACCTCCGACCGAAGGTAACGCAACCTGCTCCATTATGTTTGAAGGCAAGCAACCAATTCAGTGGTCAGAAGTGGCTCAAAGTGTAGGTTTGCCAGTACGTGAAAACTGTGGAGGCTGTCATTTTTATGGTGGTGGTGGAGATGGTGTTAAACATGGTGATCTTGACTCTTCTTTAATTCATCCCGATAAAAAACTTGATGTTCATATGGATGAAGCTGGACTTAATTTTTCGTGTAACAGCTGCCATGTTAGTGATAAACATATCTGGGAAGGTAGTCGTTATGATGTCGTTGCCAAAGATACAAAAGGTACAGGAAAGCCAGGACAACGTCGTGATGTGGCAACCTGTGAATCCTGTCACGGTTTACAACCCCACCCTAATGACAGCTTGAGCAACATTAAGCTGAATAACCATATCGATAGGATTGCCTGTCAAACCTGTCATATTCCTACCATTGCACGTGGAGGTGTCGCCACCATGACAGATTGGGACTGGCGTACTGCGGGCAAAACAAAAAATGGGGAAGGCTATAAAGAGAAAGAATACACTCAGGGTGATGGAGAACATCGAGCTACTTATAAATCCATCAAAGGTGATTTTAAGTATGCTGAAAACCTAGTCCCACATTATGGGTGGTTTAATGGGCAAATGATCTACACCACCATTGATACTAAATTTGATCCTTCTAAAGGTGTTGTTGATATTAATAGCTATGTTGGCTCAGCCACAGATGGTAAATCACGAATTTGGCCTTTTAAACAAATGCACACAGTGATGCCTTACGATAAAGGCAATAACACACTGGTTTACATGCACCTATGGGGAGAGGACGAAAATGCCTATTGGGGTAATTATGATTTTGGTAACGCTATTAAAGCTGGTATGGAAAAGAATAACCTGCCCTATAGTGGAGAATATGATTTTGTCGATACCTATTCTTATTGGCCAATAACCCACATGGTTGCACCTAAAGAAGACGCACTGACTTGTAATGAATGTCATGTTAAAGATGGACGCATGACAGATCTAAAAGGTTTTTATATGCCGGGGAGAGATTCGAATTACTGGCTTGATCTGCTCGGTATTATTGCCATCATCACAACCCTTCTTGCTGTTATAGCACACGGCCTGATTCGGGTCGTAATGAATAGAAAGAGGGATTAATCATGTCACAACGTTACATTATGATTTTTACGCGCTTTGAACGGTTTTGGCACTGGTCACAAATGCTATTAATTATGATACTGCTGTTTACTGGCTTCGGTATTCATGGATTTCATCAATTGCTAGATTTTCAGAGCGCTGTCGAATTACATACTTTGTGTGCTATTAGTTTATTAGTTTTATGGATATTTGCTATCTTTTGGCATTTGACAACAGGGACATGGCGGCATTATGTGCCAACAACCGATGGTTTATGGAAGGTTGCACAATTTTATGCTTTTGGTATCTTCAAAGGAGAACGTCACCCTTATCACAAGGCTTATTGGCGCAAACATAATCCTTTGCAGGCAATTTCTTATTTAGCACTCAAATTATTTTTATTCCCTGTAATTTGGATTAGCGGTATCCTCTACCTGTTATACCCGCTTTGGGCAACAACATCGGCGGAACAGTTGGTCTGGGTTGCTATTATTCATACCGCAGTTGCTTTTGCTATCCTGCTTTTCGTGATAATCCATATTTACCTGTTAAGCACTGGGCATTCTTTCAAAGAGCATGTCATGCCGATGATTAACGGTTTTGACAAGGTAGAATTATCCAGTGAAGAAGAGGCTTATTTGGAAAAAGATGAGCCGGGGAATATTCGTTAGTTATTCATCTTAATATTGCTGATTGAGGAAAAAACATATCAAGGTAAATCGATACGTGTTTTGGTTTAAGAAAGGTTTAACTGAAGGTACAACATGAGATATCAATCTAAAACAAATATTTTGGGCTGGCCATTTGTAAGTATCGCCTTGGGGCCAAACCATGAGAAAAAAGAGAACAAGGGGATAGCTAAAGGCATTATTGCAATTGGTGATATTTCATTAGGTCTTATCTCTTTTGGTTGGATTTCCTTTGGTTTGTTTTCTTTTGGTGGTGTATCCCTTGGTGCAGTTAGTACCGGTGGTCTTGCCATAGGGATCTTCTCTATGGGCGGTGTTGCTATAGGGCTTGCTGCGGTAGGTGGTGTAGCTATTGGCCATAATGTTGTTGGAGGCCTCGCCATTGGAATTCAGTTTTTTGCAGATGCACAGATTAATCTTATCGAGTTCTTCACTATTGAATAGTGAAGAAAAACAGGCTGTCTTTAATAGACATTTTTGAAGCTAATGTGGCATTAATTTATTACAGATCTATTTTCTTCTCTGGAGCACGTCATGATTGAATCTCTTGTTACCAAATTACTGGAAAAAAAGGATATCCCATTTGATGTAATAGTGATTCCCCTTTCTGACGACAAAAAACCAATTCGTAATTTAGAAGAATTGCTTCAATCACAAGGACGTGACCCTAATTCTGTCATTCGTAGTCTACTGTTTAAAACTAAATCAGGTGACTTTGCATTGCTTGCCGTTGCTGGTGGTGGCCGTGCAGATTGGGCTACTTTGAGAACTCACCTTGGTGAACGTAAATTAAGAATGGCTGAGTTTGATGAAATTGAATATGCCACAGGTATGTTGTCGGGTCTGTTCCCCCAGTTGCTTTGCCCGATAGCATTCGTGTTCTGGTGGATGAAAGTATCAATAGTTTTGATAAGGTGATCATCGGCAGTGGTGTCTTAGGTTATGCTCTTGCATTATCAAGTACCGATTTGCTTACATTATTAGCT
>QNEY01000144.1 GCA_003645385.1 Gammaproteobacteria bacterium
GGAATGATAATCCCAGTTTCTTCCGCCAGCGGAATAAATTCCATTGGAGGCACTAAACCTAAAGTTGGATGCTGCCAACGAACCAAGGCTTCCATGCCAGTGATTTTATTTGTACTCAAATCAATCTTCGGCTGATAAAACAATACAAACTGTTCCTGTTCCAGTGCCTTTCGTAATTCCTTTTCCAAAGTTAAACGACGCATAATCTTTTCATTAATTGCAGGCGTGTAAAACTGGCTGTTATTTCTACCCTGCTCCTTGGCTAAGTACATTGCTGAATCGGCAAGTTGAATTAAATCATCAGCATCACCAGCATCGTCCGGATAGATACTAATACCAATGCTACCAGTGACCATCAACTCATGTCCAGAAAGAACATATGGCTTTTGTATTTGGTCCAACAAATTATTTGCTAGGGTTTTAACATCACTAATTTCAGCAACTTCAGGCAAAAGAACAACAAACTCATCACCACCGAATCTAGCAACGGTATCCTCAGTTCGTAGAACAGATACCAAACGTTTTGCTAATACCTGCAGCAAGTCATCGCCTAATTGATGACCTAGTGAATCATTAATAAACTTAAACTGATCAATATCAATGAACAATACTGCCATTTTTGAGTGTTGCCGATCTGCATGAGCAATTGCCTGATGAAGACGGTCATTTAACAGGTTTCGATTGGGTAATTCAGTCAATTCATCATGGGTTGCCATAAAAGCGATACGCTCTTGATCTGCTTTTCGTTCAGTCACATCCTCCATTACGGCCACAAAATGGATGATCTCACCTAGATGATCAAAAAGAGGGGTAATTGTTTGAAACATTGTAATCAATCGACCATCTTTACGACGATTTACTAATTCACCATTCCAGACCTCACCTGATTTAATTATCTTCCACATTTCTTTAATGGATACAGCATCGTGCTCACCCGACTTCAATACTCTAGGTGTTTTACCTACTACATCGTCAGGTTGAAATAATGTTTGGTGAACAAAGGCATCATTTACCCATTCAATATTGCCTTGGGGATCGGTGATCATAATCGCATTTGCTGTTTTTTCAACAGCAGCACGATGTAAACGCATCAAATTTTGATCTTCTGCCATCTGACAGATTAGACGCAAACCAGCAGAAAAACTGGTCATAACTTGCTGAAAATCCTCATCAAATATATCGGCTTCATTGGTATGCAAACCAATGACAGCCTTAGTGTCGCCACCAATAAAAAATGGTAAAAACAGACTATCTTTAATGTCGTCATTCTGTAATCGTTGTCGCCATTCCTGTGGCAGCTCGCTATCAGCTGTGACTCTTAACACCTTATGTTCTTGTACAGAACAAATTACTGGACTATCTTCTTTGTGTATACCAGACCATGTGTTGCCTGTATCAAATAAGAAACCTGATCCTTCTCCAGCATAATGCAAAATTTGAGAATTGTTATCTTTACATACTTTCACCCAAGCCAATGATACTCCTAGAATATAAACCAATTCTTGAGTAATAAACTCGAGTAACGTTGCAACCGTACAATGTGATGTTAAAACCATTTGTTCCGAAGTACGGATAAGCTGATCAACCTCACGACTCACACGGTTGATATGAATGTTTTCTATAGTGCCATTAATCGTCTTAACTGATTGAACATCATCACTAAGCTGTAATGATATATTGACCCAAATATAACGTGAGTCAGCCTTTTTCAACCTTACCTCGCCATTCCAGTCTTGTTGCTTAACTTTATTCATCAGACCTAAAACCTGATTAACTTTTGCATGATCAACTGGATGCAAAAAGTCAGTGACAGACTTATTCAGTGATTCTGAAATGCCATGGCCTGATAATTTCTCCCAAACCGGACTTAAAAACTGCCAATGGCCAGTATTATCAATCTGGATGACAGTCTCTTTAATACTGTTAAGAAGCTGGCGATATCGACTCTCAGATTCAAGTAGTTGCTGTGCGCTTTGGGTTAATTGTTTAGGCATTATGTAATTCTGTCATCTGCTCATAGTTATAAACTGAAAGCCAAACCTATTACTAATTATATGGGAACGCCTTGATTGTAACGATTCTTGAGGGAAAAACTGTGATAACACAGGCAGTTTTGAAAGAACTATCGACAAATATTTAATCTTGTATGCAATAGGAAATATGTAGTTATCCCTATCTGTAGCACAATTTTTGAACTTTTCCATAAGTCTTTGATTTAACTACTAAGTAAAAATATTAATAGTTGAAATATAGCTTTGAGTGTCGATCATAGTATCCGTCCTTTGATATCGATATATCCCTATCATAAACAACTTAATCAATAACAACAACAACTTGAAGAGTAATCCCCCTCTAAGTAGGGGGTTGGTAGCCAGTGCTTTTTTGTCTAGCACCCAATCTTTAATTTAACTACAATCTATAACTAACGAGAAAGACTGATTGCCTAGAGGGTTGATTGAGACTTAAATTATAAGGGTCATTCATCCTTTATCATCTGTATTGAATCATAATCACTATCGCCCTGATATTCCTTAACCATTTTATGCTGACTACACGGTATAATGCGCGTCTTATTTAACTAATTAATCTAAAGTTATCATGGAAAAAACCTACAATCCTGACGCGATCGAGCAAAATTGGTATCAAACCTGGGAACAAAATGGTGAGTTTTCACCCTCTGGTGAAGGTACGCCATACGCAATTATGCTGCCACCACCTAATGTCACAGGTAGTTTGCATATGGGACATGGTTTTAATAATACGATCATGGATACGCTGACTCGTTATCATCGGATGAAGGGTGATAATACTTTATGGCAACCGGGTACTGACCATGCTGGTATCGCTACCCAAATGGTAGTCGAACGACAACTTAATGCTGAAGGCAAAACACGCCATGATTTGGGACGTGAACAATTTATTGATCGTATTTGGGATTGGAAGCAAGAATCTGGTGACAATATTACTCGTCAGTTACGTCGTTTAGGTTCGTCTTTGGATTGGTCTCGTGATCGCTTTACAATGGATGAAGATTTATCTGAAGCCGTTAAGCACGTATTTGTGCAATTGCATAAAGAAGGGCTTATATACCGTGGTAAACGTCTCGTAAATTGGGATCCTGTATTACACACAGCCCTATCCGACTTGGAAGTTTTATCAGAAGAAGAATCTGGTCACTTGTGGCATTTTCGTTATCCTCTAACTGATGGCAGTGGTTATCTTGTTGTCGCCACTACCCGACCTGAGACCATGCTGGGCGATACTGCAGTAGCAGTTCACCCTGAAGATGATCGCTATCAACATCTGATAGGCAAAACTATTACCTTGCCATTAGTCGGTCGTGAGATTCCAATTATTGCTGATGACTATGTTGATCGTGAGTTTGGTACCGGTTGTGTCAAAATCACCCCTGCTCATGACTTTAATGATGCTGAAATGGGTCAAAGGCATAATTTAGAAAAGATAAATATTCTAACAATTGATGCTGCTATTAACGAAGAGGCTCCTAAAAAATACTGGGGATTAGATCGCTATGAGGCCCGTGATGTTATTGTCCATGATCTTAAAGAACTAGGCTTATTAGAAAGTATTAAAGATCACACTTTGATGGTACCTCGTGGTGACCGCAGTGGTGCTGTAATTGAACCTTTGTTAACAGACCAATGGTATGTCAAAGCTGACGTATTAGCCGAGCCTGCTGTAAAAGCTGTGCAAGAAGGCAAAATCAAATTTGTCCCTGGTAACTGGGATAAAACCTTCTATAACTGGATGGATGGTATTCAAGATTGGTGTATTTCTCGTCAAATCTGGTGGGGACACCGTATTCCAGCTTGGTATGACGAACAAGGCAATATTTATGTTGCTCATGACGAGGCCTCAGTTCGCAAACAAAACAATCTGGGCGATGACGTTAAACTACGCCAAGATGAAGATGTACTTGATACATGGTTCTCATCAGCATTATGGCCATTTTCAACCTTGGGTTGGCCTGAAAATACCGATGCTGTCAAAACATGGTATCCAAGCAGTGTGCTTGTTACTGGGTTCGACATTATCTTCTTCTGGGTAGCTCGGATGATGATGATGGGCCTGAAGTTTATGGATGATGTGCCTTTCAAAGAAGTCTACATTCACGGTTTGGTACGAGATTCTCACGGTCATAAAATGTCTAAATCCAAAGGCAATGTACTTGACCCTATTGATATTATTGACGGCATCGATTTAGAGTCATTAGTTAAAAAACGCACTACCGGTATGATGCAACCACAACTAGCTGCCAAGATCGAAAAAGCAACACGCAAAGAATTCCCAGATGGTATCGAAGCTCATGGTACTGATGCCCTACGATTTACTTTTGCATCATTGGCATCTACAGGTCGTGATATCAACTTTGATATGAGCCGTATTGGTGGCTATCGTAACTTCTGCAATAAGTTGTGGAACGCGGCACGCTATGTATTGATGAATACCGAAGGGCAAGATAACGGTATTGATAATGATGATGTGGAATTAAGTTTGGCTGATCGCTGGATTATTTCAAAACTTCAGTCAACAGAGCGTGAAGTTACTGCAGCAATGGATAGCTACCGTTTTGATCATGCTGCCCAAGGTATTTACGAGTTTATCTGGAATAACTATTGTGACTGGTATCTAGAGTTATCTAAACCTGTTTTGAATAATGATAATGCATCTGATGCAGCCAAACGTGGCACACGTCGCACACTCGTCCGTGTATTAGAAACAGTTTTACGGTTAACCCATCCAATTATGCCCTTTATTACTGAAGAAATTTGGCAAACAGTTGCACCATTAGCAGGTAAAACTGGCTCTACTATTATGAACCAGCCCTACCCTGTTGCTGATGAAAGCAAGATCGATATCACTGCTGAAGCTGATATGGAATGGATGATGGAATTCATTACCGGCATCCGCTCTATTCGTTCACAAATGAATATTCCACCTAAGAAACAACTACCTGTTTTATTAAAAGACAGTGCCGCAGAAGATTTAGCACGTTTAGAAGTAAATCGTGACTTTTTGAGTCGTCTGGCTAATCTTGAAAAAATTGAAATTTTGGAAGGTGAAGCCCCTGCAGCTTCGACAGCCCTAGTCGGCAAAATGGAAATATTAATCC
>QNEY01000145.1 GCA_003645385.1 Gammaproteobacteria bacterium
ATTTTTCTTTGCCTGGCACAGATGGCAAGATCTGGACACTTGATGAGTGCTGTGGTGAAAATGGCTTGTTGGTCATGTTTATCTGCAATCATTGTCCTTATGTAAAAGCTATCTTAGATCGCTTAGTTCGTGATACTAACAAATTAAAACAATTTGGTATGAATACAGTGGCGATCATGTCTAATGATCCTGCCGATTATCAAGAAGATTCTTTTGACAACATGCAACGTGTTGCACAAGAAAATGATTTTTCCTTCCCTTATTTGTTTGACGAAACACAACAAACTGCTCAAAGATTTGGTGCAGTGTGTACCCCTGATTTCTTTGGTTACAACAAAGATCTTCAATTGCAGTATCGCGGTCGTTTGGACGCAAGTCGAAAAGAAGCAGCTGCACCGGATGCACGACGAGATTTGTTTGAAGCAATGAAACAAGTTGCTGAGACAGGTCGTGGTCCACAACAACAAATATCTAGTATGGGTTGCTCAATAAAATGGCGAGCAGCTTAATTTTTTTAACATAGGAGAATGTAGAAAATGGCAACACGCAGACATTTAGCAAATGCTATCCGTGCTCTAACCATGGATGCAGTACAAAAAGCAAACTCTGGTCACCCTGGTGCACCAATGGGTATGGCAGATATTGCCGAAGTATTGTGGAATGACCACATGAATCACAACCCAACTAATCCAGAATGGGCTGATCGCGATCGTTTTATCTTATCGAACGGTCACGGTTCAATGTTGATTTACTCATTATTACATTTGTCAGGTTACGACTTGCCTATGTCTTCATTGGCTTCTTTCCGTCAGCTTCACTCACAATGTGCGGGCCACCCTGAATACGGTTACGCACCAGGTATCGAAACAACTACAGGCCCATTAGGTCAAGGTATCACTAATGGTGTTGGTTTTGCGATGGCTGAAAAGTTAATGGCTGATCAATTTAACAAGCCTGGCCATGACATCGTTGATCACAACACTTATGTGTTCTTGGGCGACGGTTGTTTAATGGAAGGTATTTCTCATGAAGCATGTGCACTTGCTGGCACATGGGGTTTAGGCAACTTAATCGCATTCTGGGATGACAACAATATCTCTATCGACGGTCACATTGATGGCTGGTACACAGATGACACAGTTAAGCGTTTTGAAGCTTACGGATGGCATGTTGTATCTGTTGATGGTCACGATGCTGATGCAATCAATGCTGCAATCACAGAAGCTAAGTCTATTAAAGACAAACCTTCAATGATCTGCTGTAAAACTGTTATCGGTTTCGGTTCACCAAATAAATCTGGTAGCCATGACTGTCATGGTGCTGCATTAGGTGATGAAGAAGTTGCATTGGTTCGTAAAGAATTAAACTGGGATGCTGCTCCATTTGAAGTTCCTGCTGACGTTTACGAAGGTTGGGATGCTAAAGCTTCAGGTGCTTCTAAAGAAGCAGCTTGGAATGCTAAATTTGAAGCATATGCTGCTGAATACCCAGAACTAGCTGCAGAATTCACACGCCGTATGGCAGGTGACTTACCAGCAAACTGGAAACAAGCTACAGATAAAATCATTGCTGATACTAACGAAGCAGCTGCAAGTTTAGCTTCTCGTCAAGCATCACAAAAAACAATCGCTGCTTTAGCACCCGTTTTACCTGAGTTCTTAGGTGGTTCTGCTGACTTAACAGGTTCTAACTTAACAAGCTGTGACAGCTTCAAGCACGTATCTGGTAAAGAGCCAGGTAACTACATCTCTTACGGTGTACGTGAATTTGGTATGTACGCAATCATGAACGGTATGGCGCTTCACGGTGGTTTAATTCCATTCGGTGGCACATTCCACATGTTCTCTGACTATGCAAAAAGTGCATTCCGCATGGCTGCATTGATGAAAATTCGTACCATCGCTGTTCTTACTCATGACTCTATCGGTCAAGGTGAAGATGGTCCAACTCATCAACCAATCGAAAACACATCTGCAATGCGTTACATCCCTAATATGGATGTATGGCGTCCTGCTGATTCTGTTGAAGTTGCGGTTGCATGGACATGTTCTGTTGAACGTAACGATGGTCCTTCAGCGTTAATCTTAAGTCGTCAAGGTATTCCTGGTCGCAACCATGATGCTGCTGATTTTGATGCAATGCGTAAAGGTGCATATGTATTAGTTGAAGCTAAAGGCGATGCTGATGTAATCCTTATCGGTACAGGTTCTGAAGTTGACTTAGCTGCTAAAGCTGCAGAAGCATTAGCTGCTGATGGAATCAACGCTCGCGTTGTTTCTATGCCATCTACTAACGTGTTTGATCGTCAAGACCAAGCATACAAAGATAGCATCTTAACTCCAGGTGTTAAACGTGTTGCTGTTGAAGCTGGTGTTACTGACTTCTGGCGCAAGTATGTTGGCCTAGAAGGCGGTGTTGTTGGTATCGATACATTTGGTGAATCTGCACCAGGTGGTGTATTGATGGAACACTTCGGTTTCACAGTTGAAAACGTTGTTAAGGTAGTTAAAGAAACAATCTAAAGTTTAGTACGAGTCGTCTTTTTCGCCATGCCTGCGTTAAAAACAGTCTCAAAAATGCTCATTTACACTAGTAAACTGCGCTTTTTTCAACTGTTTTTGTCTTGTCCTGACGAAAAATACTTATCGTATAAATTTAGAGTTATAGCGAAGAAATATAGTGACCAGCAGGCATAAGCCTGTTGGTCATTATTACTTTTTGAAATCATATATACCTTTAAAAACTAGGGTTTTTATTTGTCATCCTCGTGCATCGTTACATGGATGTAACTTAGTAGAGCAATGTAGGAGCAATTGCTGATGCGGGGATCCATAAGCTGCTCCAAGTAGTCGTTATCGTTGGGTTCCCCTTTTCATGGGAATGACAAGAAGTTAAGATCTTATTTTTTAGAGGTATTCTAAATAGTTTTAAGGAAATTAAAGAATGACAATTAAAGTAGGTATTAATGGTTTTGGTCGTATCGGCCGTATGGCATTTCGTGCTGCAGCAAAAGACTTTCAAGATATTGAAGTAGTTGCAATCAACGATTTATTAGACCCTGAATATTTAGCATACATGTTGCAATACGATTCTGTGCATGGTCGTTTTGATGGTGATGTTTCTGTTAAAGATGGTAACTTAATCGTAAACGGCAAAACAATTCGAATTACAGCAGAACGTAACCCAGCTGATCTTAAATGGGACGAAGTGGGTGCAGACTTAATTATTGAATGTACGGGGTTCTTCTTAACCAAAGATTCTTGCCAAGCTCATCTTGATGCTGGTGCTAAGAAAGTTGTTCAATCTGCACCTTCTAAAGATGACACGCCAATGTTTGTTTATGGTGTAAATGATGAAAAATATAATGGTGAAGCAATTGTTTCAGCAGCATCATGTACAACTAATGCTTTAGCTCCAGTTGCTAAAGTATTAAACGATAACTTTGGTATTGTGAAAGGATTGATGACAACCGTTCATGCTGCAACTGCAACGCAAAAAACTGTCGATGGCCCATCATTAAAAGATTGGCGTGGTGGTCGTGGTATTTTAGAAAATATCATTCCATCTTCAACGGGTGCTGCAAAAGCCGTAGGTAAAGTATTACCAGCATTGAATGGCAAATTAACAGGTATGGCATTCCGTGTACCTACATCAGATGTGTCAGTAGTTGATTTAACGGTTGAGTTAGATAAAAGCACAAGCTACGATGACATTTGTGCAGCAATGAAAACTGCTTCTGAAGGTTCAATGAAAGGCGTTCTTGGCTACACCGATGAAAGTGTGGTTTCTACTGATTTCCGTGGCCACCCAGCCCCATCAAATTTTGATGCGGGTGCTGGTATCGCACTAGACGGTACATTCGTTAAGATCGTTGCTTGGTATGATAATGAATATGGTTATACATGCAATATGATGCGTTTAGTTGAGTTAGTAGGAAAATAATTGCAACTCAAATGTAAATAATAAAGAAAAGGCTTCCCCAATCTGGGGAGGCCTTTTTTGTTTTAAATACGACCCATAAGTCGTTAATCAAAAATAAAGTTTTTTCGGGGAAAAGTATATGTCTGTAATTAAGATGGCTGACCTAGATCTAGCCGGTAAACGCGTATTAATCCGTCAGGATTTAAATGTACCACTAAAAGATGGAGCAGTAGCTGATGACACTCGTATTCGTGCATCATTACCAACAATTAAACTGGCATTAGAAGCTGGTGCTAAAGTAATGCTGATGTCACATCTTGGTCGTCCCACAGAAGGTGAATATGCAGAAGAGTTTTCATTAGCTCCTGTTGCAAGTCATCTAGCAGGTTTATTAGGACAAGATGTACGTTTAGAAAAAAACTGGCTTGATGGCGTTAATGTTGGTGCTGGTGAAGTTGTTTTATGTGAAAACGTTCGTTTTAATGCGGGTGAGAAGAAAGATGATGATGCCTTATCACAGCAGATGGCGAAGTTATGTGACATCTATGTGATGGATGCCTTCGGTACTGCTCATCGAGCCCAAGCTTCAACACATGGTGTTGCTAAATATGCTCCTGTTGCTTGTGCTGGTCCACTATTGTCAGGTGAATTAGAAGCCCTTGGTAAGGCTTTGGATAATCCTGCTCGCCCAATGGTTGCAATTGTGGGCGGTTCAAAGGTATCAACTAAACTAACTGTTTTAGAATCATTATCAAAAATTGTTGATCAACTTATTGTGGGTGGTGGCATAGCTAATACTTTTATTGCAGCAGCAGGCCATAATGTGGGTAAATCATTATACGAAGCTGATTTAATGGATACTTGTAAAAAGTTAACTGCTTCTGCTCAAGAAGAAGGCCGTTCTATTCCTGTACCAAGTGATGTTGTGTGTGCCAAAGAATTTGCTGAAACAGCAGATGCAACATTAATGGCAACAGGTGATGTGCAAGATGATGATATGATCTTTGATATTGGTCCTGATTCGGCAGCGGAACTAGCCGAAATCATCAAAAATGCAGGCACAATTGTTTGGAATGGCCCAGTTGGTGTGTTTGAGTTTGATCAGTTTGGTGAAGGTACCAAGGCTATTGCTATGGCGATTG
>QNEY01000146.1 GCA_003645385.1 Gammaproteobacteria bacterium
CAACATAATACCAACGTCCTTCTTGTTTGATGAAATTAGAACATTCATGCAACTGGCCAATCGGATCTTGATGATAAAAAGCAATGAATTCAACAGTCGCCTTTTCCCCACTTTGTTTATGCTTGATAACTTTCAATCCTAGCCATTGAGTCAGCTCTATGATTTGCGCAAGAGTTTGCTCATCATCAGCTTGATGCTTATTAGGATGAAGTGTATCGATAAGATAACTGATCTTACCCAGAACAAAAGCAGAGTAACGAGAAGACATCAACTGTTCAGCACTACTGGCATGCACAAAACCAAGATGTAATGGCTCACAACATGTCTTATAAGACTTGCCACTGATACAGGGGCATATGTCAGACATTATTAACCTTGCGTGCTTATGTATAGATCCTCGACTTTCTTTCTTGCCCATGGTGTTTTTCGTAGGAATTTGAGGCTGGATTTGATAGATGGCTCACTGTTGAAACAACGAATATCAATACGTTCCCCAAGCTCAATCCAGCCAAAATGGTTAACTAGACTTGTTAAGATCTGTTCCAAAGTTATACCGTGCAGTGGGTTTTTAATTTGTTGTTCACTCATGAGTTGAGACCAGTCTTATTATTCGAGAAGAATTAAGTTTTAGGAAATGTTGATTTTGATCACTTTCATGATTTCAAATTCCATAGCTGCAACTAGTTCGACACTGGGGTAATAAATGAGATCAACCCGAGCACCTTTAAGTGACCTATATTTCTTTTGCCGTTTGTATTTAAAAGGGACTTCATGACCTTCGAGTAACACAGTATTATGAATCCAGTTACCAACTTGTCTTTGTACATGAGATTCAACTTTCTGCATTTTTGAATGAACTAGTTGCTCATTGTTAGCAAGAAATTTCTTAATACTAGCCATGTTGTATCTTAACTTGCATTTTGATAGCGACGATGGAGTATACCTACACGTTCAACATAGACTTGGGTTTCACTATAAGGTGGGATACCATTATATTTTCTTACTGCACCCGGACCAGCATTGTAGGCGGCTGTTGCTAATTGTATATCACCATTAAATTGTCGAAGAAGTTGTGCTAGATATTTAGCGCCACCAGCAATGTTCTGTTCAGCATTTAGAGCATTATCAACACCAAGTTCTTTTGCTGTGGCAGGCATGAGCTGCATCAAACCTTGAGCCCCTTTTTTTGATACAGCCTTAGCATTAAAGGCAGATTCAGCATGAATTAATGCTCGCACCAAAGCAGGATCAATATTATTAAGTTTAGCTTCTTGTTTAACAGCTGCACTATAAGAGGTCAGATTCAGTCTGACTTTATTCCAATCTATGGTTGAGTGTGGATCACAGGCGAAACAATCAAATTTTAAAACTTCGTAACTCGAAGTATGGCTTGGTTTTTGATCAGTAAAAACGATGAGATCGCTTGACTGAGGATATTTATAGATAATTGTTTGTTTACCAGTACTTTTTTTTGTACTGGATACGTTGCTAAATTCAATAACACCTTTTTCATTTTCTACACGTTGAATACTGCCAGCTGACAAAACCAGCGAAGGTAGTAGAGTAACGAAAATAATAAATGAGGACTTAAATATCATGATTATATGTTTACAAAAAACGTCCGCCAGATCCAACAGCTACAACGACAAGCCCTAGTAATAAATTAACGGCAATAAGCTGGCGAATTTGATTTAGTGCTGAGCCAGCAGTCATCCAATCTTTCTCGATTACACTAAGATGGAGTTTTTTGAATGGATTAAAATAAATATGTAAGAAGATCAACATCATGATTACGCCAATTAATAACATGATATGAACATGTAAACCGACAGCAGACATTCCTCCAAGCAGGGAAATCATCCACAAACCTGAAATGAGCAGTGTTACGATGCAGACCATAACCCATGGGAAAAATCGTTTAAATACTTCAGACCATAGTGTTAGTCTAATGGGTGGTTCAAACTGAGATGCTGCAACTGAACGTAAGGCCATGTAGGCGAAGAACATGCCTCCGATCCAGATTGTTGCAGCTAAGGCGTGAAATGCAATTACTAGAGTCAAGAATGCTCCTAAAATAGCTTGCTATTTTTTATGGACTGGAATGTCAGCAATGTTTTGCTTCCATTCTTTGGGGCCTGACTCATGAACAGAATCTCCATGGCAATCTACAGCTACTGTAACAGGCATATTTTCAACCGTAAACTCACGAATAGCTTCCATACCAAGTTCTTCAAAGGCAACGATACGTGAAGATTTGATTGCTTTAGATACCAGATAAGCTGAACCACCTACTGCAATTAAGTAAATAGATCGGTGTTTTTTGATAGATGAGATAGCTGTCGGACCTCGCTCAGCCTTTCCGATCATACCAAGCAGGCCAGTGTTTGCGAGCATCATATCTGTGAATTTATCCATTCGTGTTGCTGTAGTAGGACCAGCAGGGCCTACTACTTCATTTTTAATAGGATCTACAGGACCAACGTAATAGATAAAGCGATTGTTAAAGTCTAATCCAGCGGGAAGTGATTCACCCTTTTCGAATAGGTCAGCAATTTTTTTATGAGCTACATCGCGGCCAGTAAGTAGATGGCCACTGAGTAATAAAGTTTCACCAGGTTGCCATTGTTCGATGTCAGCTTGGGTGACAGTATCTAAATTCACGTGGCGAGTGTTTTCAGCGGCTTGCCAAGTTATTTTAGGCCAATCTGATAATGCTGGTGGGGTGAATTGGGCAGGGCCTTTACCATCAAGTGTAAAATGAGTATGGCGGGTGGCTGCACAATTAGGAATCATGGCTACAGGTAGAGAGGCGGCATGAGTAGGATATTCACTTACTTTGACATCAAGTACTGTTGTTAAACCACCTAAACCCTGTGCCCCGATACCTAATTGGTTTATTTTTGTATAGAGTTCAACACGCAGCTTTTCAGCAGCTGTGTCAGCACCACGTTCGATTAAATCTTGAATATCTATTGGTGACATCAAAGATTCTTTAGCCATTAACATAGCTTTTTCGGCAGTACCGCCAACTCCGAGTCCAATGATACCTGGTGGACACCAACCGGCACCCATTTTAGGGACGGTTTCTAATACCCAGTCAACAAGGCTGTCACTAGGATTTAAAATAGCAAATTTAGCTTTATTTTCGGAGCCACCACCTTTAGCAGCGATATGGACTTCGACTTTGTCACCTAACACTATTTCAGTATGGATAACCGCAGGGGTGTTGTCTTTAGTGTTTGTTCGGGAACCTAAAGGGTCACTGACGACTGATGCCCTCAGCACATTATCAGGATGTGTATAGGCACGACGTACGCCTTCATTAACCATGTCATCGAGACTTTGACTCGTTTGCCACTGAACGTCCATACCGACTTTGATAAAGGCGTTCACGATGCCGGTATCTTGGCAAATAGGACGCTTATCTTCAGCACACATACGGGAGTTGACTAGAATTTGAGCAATAGCATCCTTAGCAGCTGGAGATTGCTCTTTATCATAGGCCTTTGTCATTGCCTGAATAAAATCTTTGGGGTGATAACAGGCAATAAACTGTAAAGCATCACTGATGCTTTCAATAAAATCATTTTCTGTAATAACAGTCATATTGCTTGAACCTTTATGCCCCTATTTTGTTGCTGCTAGCCGTTTATTCAATTCGATGATTACATCAGAAATAGGGAATTCATCACCTTCACCAGTAGCACGATATTTATATTCAATCATACCGCTATCTAAACCACGCTCACCTAATACTAGGCGATGAGGAATGCCTATTAGTTCCATATCGGCAAATGCAACGCCAGGACGTAGACCACGATCGTCATATAAAATATCAAATCCGGCTTCAGTTAATTGCTTATATAGCTCGTCAGCTGCTTCACGTAAACGAGCAGATTTGTGAGCATTTATAGGAACCAAAACCACCTGGAAAGGAGCAATAGATAAGGGCCAAATAATACCCCGGTCATCATGGTTTTGTTCTATAGCAGCCGCTACGACACGAGATACTCCTATACCATAACAACCCATAGTCAAAATTTGGGATTTACCTGATTCACCGAGCACATTGGCATTGAGTTTCTTACTGTAATTATCGCCAAGTTGGAAGATATGACCCACTTCAATACCACGAGCAATGTCTAAGGTGCCTTGACCATCTGGACTTGGGTCACCTGCTACAACATTTCGTAAATCAGCTGTTTCAGGTTCAGCAAGGTCTTTTTGCCAGTTAACACCAGTAAGGTGTTTGTCATTTTCATTAGCGCCACAAACAAAGTCAGCAACATGGGCTGCGGCACGATCGACAATAACTGGGATGGTTAAGCCAACAGGACCAATAGAGCCAATATTAGCATTGCAGGTTTCAAAAACTTGTTCAGGTGTTACAAATGTGAGTGGAGAAGCGACGGCCGGATGTTTTTCTGCTTTAATTTCGTTGAGCTCATGGTCACCACGCAGGACTAGTGCAACTACAGATCCTTCTGCTGAACCTTCCACCAATAATGTTTTTAGACATTGTTCTGTAGAGATGCTCAGAAATTGACTGACTTCTTCAATAGTATGCTGATTAGGCGTATCAACAGTTGTCATAGACATTTTTGCTTCAGGACGATCTGCAACTGGTGCAATAGCCTCAGCAAATTCAACATTAGCTGCATAATCACTTTTATCACTAAAAGCGATAGCGTCTTCCCCAGAGTTGGCTAATACATGAAATTCGTGAGAAGCATTGCCACCAATACTGCCTGTGTCTGCTTGTACTGGACGGAAATTTAGGCCAATACGTTCGAAAATACGTGAATATGCAGTAAACATATCATCGTAGGTTTGCTGTAATGAATCCGGATTAAGATGAAATGAATAGGCATCTTTCATCAAAAACTCACGTGCACGCATCACACCAAAACGCGGACGAATTTCATCACGAAATTTAGTTTGAATTTGGTAAAAAGTGATTGGTAGTTGTTTGTAGCTGCGAATTTCCTGTCGTACCAAGTCGGTGATAACTTCTTCATGTGTTGGGCCATAACAAAATTCACGATTATGGCGA
>QNEY01000147.1 GCA_003645385.1 Gammaproteobacteria bacterium
TATTACAACAACCCGAAATTAAGCAGTGAATCTAGCAGTTGTTAATGTTAAAAATGTAGGGGAGGCGCTAGCCATTCTGGTATGATCTGAACTTTCGATCAAGCGAGCGGCCAAGCTGAAAAAATAATGTTTTGGGTTGATTATGTAATTATCGGCATAATATTGCTCTCCGCTGGGATCAGTATTATTCGTGGATTTATTAAAGAAGTACTGTCACTCGGTAGTTGGATATTATCATTTTGGGTTGCTTTAACTTTTTCACCACACTTAGCTACCTTGCTAAATAATTATATTTCTGCACCTTCAATTCGTATATTTGCCGCATTTACCACTTTATTTATTATCACCTTAATCCTGGCTGCATTAGTAAATCATTTGATTTCTACACTGGTTGAAAAAACAGGCCTAACAGGGACAGATCGATCATTAGGTGTGATTTTTGGGATATTGCGTGGTATTGCTATAGTGACATTATTAGTGCTGCTTGCAGGAACAACTCCAATGCCTGCAGATGTTTGGTGGCAAAACTCTCTATTAATAGAACATTTTGAAAAGCTTGCAAATTGGATGCGTGAGTTTTTACCTGCAGATCTTGCAGAATATATAGACTTTGAACAAACAGTGGCTGGGTAGGTTTTTATGTGTGGAATTATTGGCATCGTCGGAATATCAGAAGTAAACCAATCACTCTATGATGGTTTGACAGTTTTACAACATCGAGGACAAGATGCTGCTGGTATTGTTACCTGTGATAGTAGTGGGCAATTCTTTCTACGCAAAGCTAATGGTTTAGTAAAAGATGTTTTCCATACCCGCCACATGTTACGTTTGAGTGGCAATATGGGTATTGGACATATTCGTTATCCAACAGCTGGTTGCTCTACTTCAGCTGAGGCTCAACCTTTTTATGTCAATTCACCATTTGGTATTGCATTGGCACACAATGGCAATCTTACAAACACTAAAGTACTCAAGGACGAGTTATTCCAGAGTGATCGTCGTCATCTGAATACAGATTCAGATTCAGAAGTATTGCTTAATATATTGGCTCACGAATTACAAAAAAGTAGTCAGCTTACACCACAAGCAGATGATATCTTTAAAGCAGTGTCTCAGCTTCACCGCCGTTGTAAAGGAGCTTATGCTGTAGTAGCGATGATTGCAGGTGTTGGAATTTTAGCATTCCGTGATCCGTATGGAATACGTCCCGTAGTCATTGGTAAGCGTGAAAAGGATAAAGGAAATGAATATGTCATTGCCTCTGAAAGTGTTGCAATAGATTCACTTGATTTCGAGTTGGTACGTGATATTGCTCCTGGCGAATGTGTATTTATTGATGTCAATGGCAACATTCATGCACAACAATGTGCTGATACGCCTGTTACTTCACCTTGTATCTTTGAATTTGTCTATTTTGCACGTCCAGATTCAATGATTGATGGCATATCTGTCCATAAAAGTCGTCTACGTATGGGCACTAAATTGGCACAGAAAATTGAAGCTGAATTCCCTGATCACGATATTGATGTTGTAATCCCGATTCCAGATACTAGTCGTAGTGCAGCATTACAGTTGGCTTATGACCTTGGAATTCCGTACCAAGAAGGTTTTATTAAGAATCGTTATATTGGACGAACCTTTATTATGCCAGGCCAAATAGAGCGTAAAAAGTCAGTGCGTCAAAAATTAAATCCAATTGGTCTTGAATTCAAAGGGAAAAATGTTCTACTGGTAGATGATTCAATTGTCCGTGGCACAACCTCGCAACAGATTGTACAAATGGCACGTGATGCTGGTGCACGAAAAGTATATTTCGCATCAGCGGCACCTCCAGTTCGTTATCCAAATGTATATGGAATTGATATGCCATCAGCAGATGAATTTGTAGCGCATAATCGTAATGTAAAACAAATAGCACAAGAATTAGGGGCTGATTGGCTGATTTATCAAGAACTCGACGATCTGATCGATGCCGTTAATAAAAACAATAAAGTCGAGCGTTTTGATACTTCATGTTTTGATGGCAAATATGTGACTGGTGATGTTGATGAATCCTATCTCTATTACATTGATGCTTTGAGAAATGATGCATCAAAACAGCAACCTGATGAAAGTAATGCCGTATTAGAAATTCATAATAATTATTAATGACAATTAAATCGACTTATAACCGACAGTAAAAAATGATACTAACTCTGTTAGTTATATGATTTGAATTTTGATGTTTTACGGTTTTTCTTATATAATTCCGTCGATTATGCATCAGAAATTGCCAAAAGAAATAGATCCATTCCGGTTAGCTCAAACAGGACTGAAACTGGATGGTGAATTACCACTTGCAACTATGCCACGATTAACAAAATCGCTTCAAAATGATGAAGGGGTAGTTAATGTAAAAATGGCATTTGATATGGACGAGATTGGGACGCCATATATGAGAGGCAACTTCATCGCTTCTGTGTCAGTTATTTGTGAGCGATGTATGGAACCAATGATGTTGGATTTAGACGTAGATTGCTTGCTGGCAATGGTGAGCAGTGAACGGAAGGTCGAAGGTTTGGCTGAACAATACGATCCATGGATCCTTGAAAATAATGATCCTGTATTACTAAGTAGTGTAGTTGAGGATGAATTAATCTTGTCGTTACCTTTAGTTCCTCGACATGAAGAAGTCTGCTTGCCAGATGAAGCATGGTCGGTTGGTGATGATGAGAATGAATTAATTGAAGTCGATAAACCTGCATCACCATTTGCAGTATTAGAGACTTTGAAAACAAAACATTAAACAATCCACGGATTGTAATAGAAAAATATTTTATCGCGTTAGGAGTAAAACATGGCAGTACAAAAGAGTAAAAAGAGTACATCTCGTCGTGGCATGCGTCGTTCACATGATGCATTGACTGCAGCAACAACATCTATTGATTCAACATCAGGCGAATTACATCTTCGTCATCATGTAACTGCAGACGGTTATTACCGTGGTCGTAAAGTCATTGCTGATAAGAGCGAATAAGGTTACTAGCTTTGAGCCTTACAATATCGATTGATGCCATGGGCGGAGATTATGGCCCAGAAGTTGTAGTCCCCGCAGCCATATTGGCATTAAAAGCACATCCAGATATCCACATGATACTTGTTGGCGATCAGGATGTGCTAACTGACAAGTTACAGCAACATAATATACTGGATAATGAGCATTTCAGTATCCATCATGCTTCACAACAAGTCGCTATGGATGAATCACCAGCAATTGCCTTGCGAACTAAGAAAGATTCGTCAATGCGTGTTGCTATCAATCTTGTTAAAGATGGTACTGCATCAGCCTGTGTGAGTGCCGGTAATACCGGCGCATTGATGGCAACAGCTCGTTTTGTTTTAAAAACATTACCAGGTATTGAACGACCTGCCATTATTTCTGAATTGCCAACAATTAAGGGCCATACTTATGTACTTGATCTGGGTGCAAATGTAGATTCAAGTGCTGAACACATGGTTCAATTTGCTATTATGGGTTCAGTGTTAGCTGAGTTAGTAGATGGCATAGAGAAACCTACTATTGGCTTGCTCAACATTGGTTCAGAAGAAATAAAAGGTAATGAACGTGTAAAAGAAGCTGCTCGTTTAATAGCTGAAACCGACTTAAATTATTATGGTTTTGTTGAAGGTGATGGCTTATATCGTGGTGAAGTTGATGTCCTTGTGTGTGACGGCTTTGTAGGCAATGTCGCTCTAAAAGCAAGTGAAGGTGTTGTACACATGATCCGACATTTTTTGCGTCAATCATTTGGTCGTAATATTTTCACTAAACTGGCAGGCCTTATCGCATCACCAGTTTTAAAACAATTTCGTGATGAACTTGATCCCCGTGCTCACAACGGTGCAAACTTCATAGGTTTACAGGGTATAGTTATCAAAAGTCATGGTGGTACCGATGAAATTGGTTTTGCCAATGCGATTAATATCGCAGTTGTTGAAGCAGAACATGACATACCTAATAAAATCAGCAAACACCTAGAAGTGCTGCTTGAAGGTCAGGCGTAGTGCTCTATTCAAGAATAGTTGGGACAGGTAGTTATTTACCTGAAAAAGTATTGTCTAACCATGATCTTGAAAAAATGGTTGAAACTAGTGATCAATGGATTCAAGATCGCACGGGAATTAAAAAACGCCATATAGTTGCTGACAACGAAACAACAACTGATTTAGCGTTCAATGCAGCTGAAAGAGCCATTGAAGCAGCAGGGATCAGTAACGATGATATTGATTTGATAATTGTTGCAACGACAACTCCAACACGTATATTTCCAAGTACAGCAGCATTAGTTCAGCAAAAATTAAATATAAGTGGCTGTCCAGCATTTGATGTGCAAGCTGTCTGTACAGGCTTTATTTACGCATTGACGGTAGCAGATAAATTCATCAAATCTGGCAGCGTGAAAAATGCTTTAATTATTGGAGCTGAATCTTTATCACGCATCGTTGATTGGACTGATCGTAATACCTGTGTGTTATTTGGTGATGGTGCAGGTGCAGTTGTTCTCCAAGCGTCTGAAGAAACCGGAATTCTATCAACTCATATTCACTCAGATGGTAACTATAACGAATTGTTAAGTGTACCTACTGGTCCTGGATCTGTTGAAAGCGATATATCACCTTATATTGAAATGAAAGGCAATGATGTTTTTAAAGTTGCTGTGCGCACTTTAAGCAGCATCGTTGATGAAACATTGGCGGCAAATAACTTAAACAAACATGATGTTGATTGGCTAATCCCACATCAAGCGAATATCCGAATTATCCAGGCAACGGCAAAAAAATTAAGTATGTCTATGGATCATGTTGTAGTTACAGTTGATGAACATGGAAATACATCCGCAGCATCTATTCCACTTGCACTCGATACCGCTGTACGTGATGGTCGGATTCAACGTGGTGAGATGTTATTACTTGAAGCTTTTGGTGGTGGGTTCACCTGGGGTTCAACACTTTTAAAATTCTAA
>QNEY01000148.1 GCA_003645385.1 Gammaproteobacteria bacterium
GCTACAACAACACTCACAATCACAGGATGAGACCCAAAGTTGTTACGCTGCAAAGCTACGTAAAGACGAAGCTCAAATTAACTGGCAACAACCTGCTCAAGTTATTGCCCGTCAAGTTCATGCTTTTAATCCATGGCCCGTCACACAAACTTTATGGCAAGATAAGGTCTTTCGCATCTGGTCTGCGTCAGCCCATGACAGTAATAATTCTGCAACACCTGGTGAAATCATTACTGTCAGTCGACAGGGAATTGATGTTGCCACTACTAACGGCATTTTACGCCTGACTGAAATCCAAATTCCTGGAAAGCGTGCCATGTCTGTTGCTGATTTTCTTAATGCCAATACACTATCAATAGGCGAACATCTTGGCTAAAGCCCGACACAAACAATCTGCACGAGCCAGTGCCGCCCGCATTATTGCTGAAATATTGCAAAAGCATCGCTCTCTTAACGGTGTATTAACCAATGCATTGGAACAGCTGCCTGAAAATGAACGGAGTCTGTGTCAGCAACTCTGTTATGGCGTCATACGCTGGCAGCCACAACTTCAGGCTATTGCCAACCAGTTGATTAAAAAACCGTTAAAAAATAAAGATAGTGATATTTCTGCATTGTTATTGTGCGGTTTATATCAACTCCGTTCCATGCGGATTCCTGAACATGCAGCGTTATCAGAAACCGTGAATGCCTGTAAAACATTGGGAAAACCCTGGGCGACTGGGCTTTTAAATGCCTGTCTGCGTAATTACCAGCGAGAAAAAGCAGTATTTGACAACTTGGCATTACAGCAAGAATCTGCCAAATATGCACATCCAGATTGGTTGATCACGCAAATCAAGCAAGATTGGCCGGATAACTGGCAAGCGATACTCAAAGCCAACAATCAACATCCTCCAATGATGTTGCGGGTCAATCAGCAACAACAAACACGTGAGGATTACTTGCTGCAACTTCAGCAAGCAAATATTGTTGCAGAAGAACTTGCTCAAACACCACATGGAATATTGTTAAAGGATCCCTGCGACGTTTATCAACTGCCGGGCTTTAAAAATGGTGATGTCTCTGTTCAGGATGGTGCTGCCCAACTTGTTGCCAGCTTACTTGATATACAAACCAATCAACGCATTCTGGATACCTGTGCTGCTCCAGGCGGTAAAACTTGCCATATACTAGAAACTCAACCCGATAATGATGTTGTAGCACTTGATGTTGACCCAGCACGACTACAATTAATCGAGCAAAATACTCAGCGACTGAAGCTGAAAGCTAGCTTAATTGCCGCAGATGCTAGTGATATTTCTACTTGGTGGGATGGCCAAAAATTTGACCGAATATTAATTGATGCACCTTGCTCAGGTACCGGAGTCATTAGACGCCACCCCGATATTAAAGTGCTTCGCCGACCTGATGACATTACAAGTCTAGCTGAAACACAACGGAAATTACTTGAAAATTTGTGGCCTTTACTCAACACTGGTGGTCTATTAGCGTACACCACCTGTTCTGTACTCAAACAAGAAAACGAGCAACAGATTATGAATTTTTTGAATCGGCATCCTGAAGCACAAGAATATATTCCTCATGAGTCACCCGCCTCACGTAGAGAAGCCGGATATCAACGCTTACCAGGTGACAATCTATTGGATGGATTTTATTATGTCTGCCTCCATCATCTCTAGGAAGTTTATTTTGTTCACACTGATGCTACTTGTTAGTACCAGCAGTCTGGCGGGAAACTTTAAGGTTCAATCTGCTGAGATCAGCAAAATTGGTAATGGTTATATTCTGGATGCAACAATAAGCTATCCACTTACGCCAAGAGTTAAGGAAGCCATATCAAATGGCGTCCCTATTACTTTCTTACAACAGCTTGAACTCGTTCATTCTATTGCCATTTTTGGTAAGTACTGGCAATGGGATAAGACGTTATGGACTACGTCTTTACGATATGAACTCCGCTATCATGCTCTGACAGAACAATATGTTCTAAAAGCCCTTGATACAGAACATTATCGAAACTTTCCTTCTCTAGATTCTGCCCTAACAGCTCTCGGTACAATTAAGGAGGTTAGCCTTCCGCCTGAACATCTTGCTAATACTGATGGCCTCATATTTCAAATCCGTAGTGGGCTTGATTTATATGCCTTACCAACACCCATGCGGCCTGGCGCATTACTCTCAAACAAGTGGCAAGTGACCAGTCCTTGGAAAATAGCAACATGGCCTTGAAATTTATTAAACGACTAAGCTCTGGGCCTGCACCTTATTTTACTTTAGGTGCCCTGCTTCTAACGTTAGCTTATCTACTCAGTGCTGCTACCCAAGATAGTTCCAGACTTAATGACTTATTTTTGTTCCTATTTGGCGTAGGTATCCTTAGCCTAATCTTGCTCGCAGCTATTTTAATTAGGAGCCTTATACGACTATATCGTGATTTTAAGCGTAATGAAGCTGGCTCACGCCTCACCATTCGCCTAGTAACACTGTTCGTAATGTTAATTCTGGTTTCAACTACCATCGTTTACAGCTTTTCCATCCACTTCCTGCATCGTGGAATAAACAGCTGGTTTGACGTGAAAGTAGAGCAGGCTTTGAATGATTCTTTGGAGCTTAGTCGAACTACTTTTGGCATTAGATTGCGTACCTTACTAAGGCAAACAAGGATGATGGCTGGAGTGTTAAGTGAGCTCCCTGAAAGTGATATCAACCATAATTTACGTGAACTAACCCAGCTTAGCGGAGCATTAGAGATAGGCATCTGGTCAATTGATGGAAAACTGATCACCTCCAGCATTGAAACCCCAGCCATAATAATTCCAAACCAGCCGAACAAAGCGATTTTTCGCCAGCTACAACAAGAAAAAGACTACATTGGCCTGGATCCTGGCGAAAATGGTGATTTGCAATTACGTGCAGCCGTCCGTATACCCAAAAACCCTGCATTACTTGAAGATCGTATATTACATGTGCTTTTCCCAATAAATGAGCGCTTAAGCTCTCTCGGGAAAACGGTACAGGACGCTTATACCGACTATAAAGAATTAAGTTATTTGCGAAAACCGCTCATTACAATTTTTACCCTGACACTAAGTCTGATCGTTCTACTGACCGTACTAGCCTCGATCTGGTTTGCTATATGGATTTCAAGACGTATGGTGCTGCCACTACAAGAACTTGCAGATGGCACACAATCTGTAGCATCAGGTAATTACAATACTCAGCTCACCTCTGCCGGTCATGATGAAATTGGATTTTTAGTCCGGTCATTCAATCAAATGACACAGCGGCTAACACAGGCACGTAATGCTACCCAAAGAAGCCATCGCCAACTTGAACAGCAAACTAACTACCTTGGCACCGTACTTGGTAGCCTTTCCAGCGGTGTAATCACGCTTGATGACAAGCTCCACCTAAAAACGGCCAATGTTACCAGTAGCACTATTTTGAGTATCAACTTACAACATAGACTTGAGCAACCGCTAACACAACTTGTTGAAAAGAGTGAGTCTCTAAAAGACTTTGTTCAAATGATTTTCGATCAAATACAGCAACATCGTAGCTGGCAGCACCAACTTGAACTGCACCTCAACAAACGCCATCAAACATTAATGTGTCGAGGAACGCCTCTACCTAACAAAGCTGGCTGGGTCATAGTGTTTGATGATGTTACCACGCTAATGCAAGCTCAACGTAACGCCGCTTGGGGGGAGGTTGCTCGCCGTCTCGCACATGAAATCAAAAATCCATTGACCCCCATTCAATTATCAGCGGAAAGACTTCAGCATAAATATCTACCTTTACTACCTGATGACCAAACTGAACTGCTCAATAAATTGACTAACACGATTATTCAGCAAGTTGATGCCATGAAAGATATGGTCAATGACTTTTCTGACTACGCACGAAATCCAAGCTTACAACTTGCTGATTATGCCATGTCTGATTTGATTCAAGATGTTCTCACTCTCTACCAGAATAACCCTGATCACCATGTATCACTTTTAAAAGATCAGCAACCACTACAGGTTAAAATTGATAGCAACCGATTCAGACAAGTACTGCATAACCTAGTTAAAAATGCCATTGAAGCAAGTGAAGAAGCCGACCTTTCAGTAGTCGTTCAGCTAAGCTATAAGCGTATTCAAGAAAATTATTCTAACTGGCTGGAACTGAAGATATGTGATCATGGTCCCGGAATTCCAGCTGACATGCTGGCCAAATTGTTTGAACCCTACGCTACCAATAAAATTAAAGGCACTGGACTTGGTCTTGCCATCGTTAAAAAAATTATTGAAGAACATCATGGAATTGTGTGGGCAGAAAACATCAGCCCTACCGGAGCCTGTATAATGATTCGGTTACCTTTAGAGGATTTCAAGCTGTGAATAATAGTGATACTTATGTTTTGGTGGTTGATGATGAGCCTGACATCCGTGAACTCATAAAAGATATTCTTGAAGATGAAGGCTACCAGATCGCAATAGCATCTGATGGCGAATCTGCTCGTTCTGCCGTTACAGAGCAGCGCCCTCATCTAATTTTACTTGATATCTGGATGCCAGATATTGATGGCATTAGTTTGCTACGTGAATTTATGGAACAAGACCCACAACAGACCATTGTCATGATGTCGGGGCATGGCACTATCGAAACTGCCGTCGAAGCAACACGTCTAGGTGCCAGTGACTTTATTGAGAAACCCCTGTCAACAGCTAAACTAATCCGTGGTGTTGAAATCGCTCTTGAAAATCAAGCCAAACAGGCTGTTAAGCAGCAATTTGAGGCTCAGGAACCAGTTGGAAAAAGCCCTCAAATCACCCTGCTCCGTGACCAAGCACAACGTGTTGCCAAACATGGTATGCCAATTTTATTGCTAGGCGAAGGAGGCACAGGCAAACATTGCTTTGCACACTTTTTACATTCTCTAGGCCAATTTTCAACTGGTAAATTTATTGAGCTGACGGCTGAAACCTTTCCAC
>QNEY01000149.1 GCA_003645385.1 Gammaproteobacteria bacterium
ACAATTTGTCAAGCACGGTGTCTGGCCTATCAAGCAAAGCTGATATAATCCTAAAGGGGTGGGGCACTCACGCCTCGCCCCCCTTAAACTTTAATGGGGTACGATATGATTATTGGAATAGGTTTTGTTCTTTGTGAAAAGATTAAGTATTGGTCAGAGAATAGTGCAAGAAAAGCATTAAGGAAACAAAAGAAGTGGCATGCTCGTGTGAAGCGGGTGTATTTTTGTCAGGATTGTAAGGCGTTCCACTTGACCAGTTCAGCCCACTCGTACAGTGGGAGATGAGTTAGTGGATCACAGTACAGGGCGATACTGCAAATAGCACGATCAAAATACCTAAGGAAATGGTCACGGGTACAATGAAAGTAAGATTGCTGGTATGATCTAATGCTTGACAACCATTGGTCTGTATGGTATATATACCATTATACAGTTTGACAGGGCATGAGCCAACAATCTTCATTTAGGGGTAACATTATGACATCTGTACTTGATATGATACGGTATGAACTCGGGCAAACCGAGCACAAATTGGTATTAAACCCACCGACCTGTGATGTTATGCAGGCAATCGTTGTTGCTGATAAGCCATACAACCTGATGGATCCTGGTGATTACAGTGATCTGTGCTTAATCATCCAGTATGCTGTGTCACTCAAGTATTCGACTGTTGACATTGAAAATACACTCAGTGATTGGGAAGCGGGTGATGGTCCACATTTTGATGAGGCTGAGGGTAAGCCTCTGTTTACCGAACATGTACTGGCAATCCTAGGGCTTAGTTAAGCCCACATTCTAAGGGGGTGGGGCACTGATGCCTCGCCCCTAATTATTTTTAGGGGGTACGATTATGAGTGAAGCAAGAACTGTAGTTGGTGGTGAGTCTCTGCGTGATGCCTTTGACGAATTGATGAGTGCATCTTCATCGCTGCATATGGATGATGAACTGGTCGAAGGGTGGGTACATGGGGGAAGGGGTGAAATACCATTCCTTGATGAAAAATATGTGTGGGGTCGTCATTGCAGGAAACACCTGTCAGCAGGGCTTCACATCGTGGGTGAGTTGTGCAACAAGGCAGAACACTTGCTTGACAAAGAACTGTGCCTTGCCCTGCGTGAGGAACGGCTCATACAGCGTGAAAAGGAATTGATGCAACGGGTGGCTGACTTGGAAGCAAAGCAAATCTAAGTTAATGTGGGTGCATCTATGTATTGACAGTTGTTAGTCCTTATGGTATATATACATATAACAATAGGGCAGGGCATACAGCCAAGCTCGCAACAATTAGGGGTACCGCGATGAGTACAAAAGGTTTACTGTTCTTTTTTATGGCAATGGGTAGCGTGATCTTCACCGCATTAGCACCATACTTCGGCACCATTATGAAACTGGCTACCTACGCCAGATAGGAGGCAACTATGACTTGTAAGAATACTGTGATTCAATTTGTTGAGCGAGGGTACGGGTACAAGGAAGTTGAAAGCCGTTGTGGAACCACTGGTGTTCATGGACAGCTTTTGATATGCGATGAGTGTATGGACAAGCTGACCGCCCAGTATCCACAGGGGTGGCATACCACTCCGGGTGACCTGTGCAAACACGGAACCTATGTGGGTGACGCATACGGTGCAGATCACTTGTGTGGTGAGTGTGAGGAGGGGCGTTAATATGGATGTTGCATACACAAATGAAATGCTGGATCAACTGCACCCGTGCGAATATATCACTGAGGGTGGCAGATTGTATGAATTTGCGATAATCAGTGATGCCCCCTTCCCTAAATGGATACTTGAACAATATAGGCATTACATGAGGGATGTTGAGCGTACCATTGACATGGACAGTGTGTTGTGGGATGAGCGTGAGCAAGAAATGATGGCTCATGTAGATGAACGATTACTCAGACAAGCGTGGGGTTGATATGGATAATGATAAACCAGAAGTGTTAATTGTGGGTGATGGAACCAAAGCCAGTGCCGATGCTGCCCGTGCTGTAATGGGCATGGGATTGGCTGTGGCGATGAGTGGTGGTATGGATTGGGATTATGATATGGATCCTTATCATAGGGGTGTGCGTTCTGGGCGTGTGCCTTGCCACAAGCCTTCTGTGGTAGCCAACCCTCAGACTGAAAGTGAACGCAAAGAGAAAATGGATAAGGCTGAAGCGAAGCGTGCAAGGAAAAGGGCACGGAACCTTAAACTGGCAGGTAAGTAATGAAGATAACAAAATTCAATGTGTTCTGCTTTGGAGTGTGTACGGGTATCCTCATTACACAAATTGGTAATATTCTACTGGGGTAACTTTACATGGACTATCTATACATGACCATAGGTGCACTATCTGCACTGCTTATATCCTTATTAATGTACGATGATATAAAAGTTGTAGATCAGATGATTGAAAGGGAGAAGCACCTCACCTGTGCATTCGTAAGTGATGATGGTGTACATTATTCTTACTATCTGTCACTGAAAAAGCAAAATGATTTTATCCATGAGGAATTATATGAAAGCAAACAAGCGATATGTGATCTTCTTATAAGGATGCATAAAATAGTGGTTCAGGAGGAATAATGGCAAATAGAAAAGTGTACATTGTATGGGACAATGATGTGGTTGTAGATGTGTACAAAAGTGTTGACCGTTCTGTGTCACGCTGTCGTGCGTTAATACAGGTGGATGGTGCAAAATGCTGCAACACAGCAAATGAAATGATACACGACCTAAGATTTACTTGGAAGTGCCAAACTGATGATGGCTCAGATCAAAACATATGCCGAGTTGAGGCATTTGAATTGCAATAGGAGAAGTAGTATGGGTAGTGATATCGGACTTATCATAGGTGCGTGGATACTTACAGGTGCTATTGATCGGTATATTGCTGTATTGAAACAGATACATGGCATCAAAGAAGATAAAAAGAAGGAGAAATAGTATGGAATTACTTGCAGTGTATTACATATCATCTATCATTCAGATCAAAACACTTCTGTTTCCACCTGAACCTGTTGTACTACATCCCACTCAAACAAAAATTTATAGGATGCATACCGACTCTAAGTAAGTTATTTTATTGACATTACCAGCTCTTAGTGGTATATATATAAGCAATGGGGCAGGGCAAACTTCCCCCTCAACTTAGGAGTTACATTATGGATCTTAACATTGGTGAGTTGTTCCACAAACAGATTGAGCATAACGATGAACCACACAGATATGAGGGACTTATATATGCAGGAGTGAGCTGCACCTATATGTTCTGTCAGGTGGATTATGCTAAATTTGCTTTTATCAATCTTGATGAGGGGAACCGTTCTTCAGTTGGTGTGCAACTGAGTGTTTCTATACATCCTGAACTGGGTGGATATAGCGGTAGGGCAGTGCTTCGTACCATGGACACTGAACTGTGTGAAGAAGTTAAATGCTGTGGTAAATTGGATGAGTGGCTTAGGGGGCTCGCATGATTGATACAGGAGCTCAACACACCTTTGATGAAGATACACCACCCATGAGTGACGATGAGCTTGATGATATGCTTTGGACTCTTCAAAACTCACTGGGGTATGTGGAGAAGAAGCGTACTGCTCTTGATGATGAGGAAAAGGAAATTTGCAAACTGATTCGTGATGTACGCAATGAAATATGTCGCAGGGAAGAACTGAAGGAGTTTAAATAATGGATACAGCACAAGGGATATTCAATTGGGTGGGAAACGCTGTGGGTGGCATGGCGTACGACCAAGTAGGTATGTGGGAAGGCCATGGGCGTACCAAAGGTATGGAACCTGAACTTGATAAGTTGGTTGAGGATGGTGTCATTGATATTGCTGGATGCCATGCTGATAACCTCTATGACGATAAGTGGATGCTTATTGATCTGCTTGGTGACAGGCTGTATGATGCCACTCGGGGTGACAATGTTAAGCGGAACGCCATGGTTGAAGAAATGCGTACCATGAGAAGTGGGAAGCTGTGGGATGAAGTGTGTAACGAACTAATACGATAGGAGAATAACATGAAGATCATTGTTGATAGTACCAATCCTGAAAATGATGATGGGTTGCTTTATCTGAGCGTGGTTGATGTGCCAGAAGAGTTTGTATGTGATAGGGAAACAAACCCATTTGGATATGAACACATCATCTTTGAGCATGATGGTGACATCTATGACGAGTTCACCACACACGCTTCTTTTGTGGTTGACATTAGCCAGAACCTTGCTGAACTGGTAGCCCGTGCAGACAGTGCAGTTGTCAAAGAGTTCATTCATGATGATGTTACGGATGAAAACATCATCGCTATCAATCAGGTGCTACTTGATCTGGTCAAGGTCACTGGCAGTGAAGGTGTGTATTGGGCACATTTTTAACGATTGCTACAGGGCTTCAAAATGGCTCGCTACGCAATCTTAATGGGGTGGGGTATGCTATGGTATGCCTCACCTAAACAAAGCCACTACGATGGCATATACAAACATGGGGATAACTATGGGTAATCCAATATTTTTAAACAACGATGTGGCTTGGGGAGTAGACCCAACAAATCATTTCAAAGATGTAAACCCTGACCGTCTGGTGGAAGCTGTGGGTATGATCCCTAGCTTCATTTTTCAGGAAGCTAATGATGTAGTCGAAGAAGCAATGTTGCAGTACGGCTTCCCTTGTGTGCCAATGACTGGATCAACCATCACTGAGGAAGGTGTACATCAGTACCCCCAAGATCCTGATTTGTACCCACTCTGCAAAGGAATTGCTGGTGATAAGCTCATCTACATCTACCAGTATGGCATCACAGCTTTTGTGGATCTTGAAAATGGGGCTGAAACAATCATATATCGCTTTGATTAAATACCTTGACACCTACTGATCCTCATGGTATATATACC
>QNEY01000150.1 GCA_003645385.1 Gammaproteobacteria bacterium
ATATAGGGTGTAATATTTAACATGATAATTGCAATTTTGTATTGTGCTAAATATTGAAAATATGCCCTACCAAGATCTTTTTCATCTAATCCAAATAATTTGGAATGAAGATTTGTAATAGCCCCACGCATTGCAATTAATAGCAGGGTAGAAAATAAAAGTATGGCAATATTTATAATAGATGCCCAACCTAGAAGTTCTGTCAGTGATTCTACCGTCATTAATTTTTCTCCAGATTAAGTATGTAATTTCTTAAGCCAATCTTTGGTTAAAGTTTGTTAGTTTTTTGATAAAGCTTATTGGCTTCCAGTCCTACTTTAGATAGGCAGTTAATGGTGTCTTGTATTGAAGCATCTATTTCTTTGGTGTGCTCAATGAGCGCAATATATATCTGCCCTATAGTAATTAATGGTGAGGAAGGTACATAGACCATTACACCTGTTCCGTTAAGATCAACTTCTACTACCGGAAAGTTTGAATTTTCAATACCTGTAATACCTTGTGTTAATTATTTGATAGTTGTTGTTGAATTGAAGGCGTTCCATAATAGCTAGCTGGAAATTAAAGGGTAAAGCTAGGCTTTAGTTAAGTTTCGTGCCGCTGATCCAAACATAATTAAGGTCAAACCACTGAAAAATAATCTAACACCAATAATGATTCCAATAGCCCAAGCACCAGATAGTGGAAACTGATTCCAGATCATCATGCCAAGAATCATTGAAATAACCCCACTAAACAGCGCCCAACCCCAGCCTTGAACTGGACGAACTTGAAAGGCCATTACTATTTCGAAAATTCCAGAAATAATCAGGTAGGATGATAGAAAGAGTGTTAATGATGCTAAGGCGACACCGGGGTAAGTAACCATGTAGCCACCTATAACAACAGTTAAGATGCCGAGAATATAGGTGGGAATGCCTTTGTGAGTTTTGACTGCAAAAACCAACTGTCCAATGCCGCTGATGATTAACAGCATTCCAACCATCAATGCCAATGAAAGGCCAGCAACGAGTGGAGCGCTCATTGCAAATAGCCCCATAAACAGAATGATGGCTCCCGTAAAAATAACTAGCCCAGTATTTTTTCCAATTTCTTCTTGAAATGGTGTTTCAATATTCTGAATTTCCTGTGACATAGATTGTTTGTCCTTACGTTAATTGAAGATGTTCAATATATCATTATCTTTAAATAATGAGATAATTTAGTTGCGAGATCATGGCTTGAACTACTGATTATGAGTGTAAGAAATATCCAAATCAGTTTTAGTAAACCCCTTCCCAGCTTGTGCGTAATTACTCAAGAAAAAGAAATTGAAGTGTCAAATTAAGGTTTTACTAATATAGATCATGTATAATTTCACTTTTTTTGGATTAACTGTTTTTTTACGGAGACATAAATGAATAAAGTAATTTCCCTATTAGCTATTTTAATGTTATTTGCTTCGCCAGTCTGGTCAGTAGAATCAACATCAGCGACAGACAAACCTTCTATTTCTGCTAGCCAAAGTGTCACAGTTAGTGCAATGGTAGAAGCCATCAATCATGAAACACGTGAGGTAACTTTACGTAGAAATGATGGCAGCACGGTGAGCTTTGTTGTCAGCGAGGATGCTCGTAATCTAGGCCAGGTTAAAGTGGGTGATATCGTGGTTGTGAAGTATATTGAAAGCTTGGATATTAAAGTGTTTGCTGCTGAAGATGCTGAGAACGCTAAAGCTGAAGCTGTTGCCGCATCAGTCTCTGCCCGTACTAAAGAAGGTGAAATGCCAGGTATAGCTGAAATGGAGACTGTAGTGATTACTGCCATAGTTGAAGAGATCAATCTTGGTGCTAATACCTTTAAGTTGAAGGGACCTGAAGGCAATATCAAGGAATATACAGCTCGTAATCCTGAAAATCTTAAAAAAGCAGCAGTTAGCGATCTAGTTGTGATTGTTCATTCTCAGGCTATTGCATTGACTGTTGAGAGAGTTAAATAGTCAATGTGTGCCAGATTAGATTCTGGCTCTGTGCCACTGTCGAACATTGAAGGTCTGGCTTATTTATGGGTCAGGCCTTCTTTATATGGATGATGATTTTCAATAAAACCATATCTTATGAATCAGCCTGTTAATTGCCATGGTAGAGATCTGAAATTACTATGATCTATTTGACCGTTATAGGAATATTCATTAGAATTAGGCTCCACAGATTAGTTTGTTGATTTCATCAAAATAACAATACATCAGATACATCTTCTGATTTTAGGATTGTACACAATGAAAAAAAGTTTAACTCTCATAGCAAGTACACTAATGGTGGGTAGTACTTTTTCAGCAAATGCCGCTACGCCTTATAAAAGTGATTTTGAAATTACGCTGGGCGCCTTTTACTCCTCCTCTATAGACACTCAGATTAAGCTAAATGGGCATGGACCACTATCGAAAGGTCACACATTTGATTTAGAAGATGTCTTTGGGCTTGATGAGGATAAAATGCTTGGCTTTGGTGAAGTCTTATACCGTTTTAATGAACGTCATAGTGTAGAAGGTAGTTACTTCAATTTGGATCGTGAAGGTGATCGAAGTGCACAGCGTGATATCACCATAGGAGATACTACATTCTTGATAAATACTTCTTTGGAGACTGAGCTTGATTTTGAGGTCTATAAGCTATCTTATATCTACACCTTTATGTCAACGCCTGACTATGCTCTCGGAGCTGCTTTAGGGCTTCATATTACAGATATAGGCTTTAATATCAAGGGTACGCTGAATAATCTTACCACCGAAAGTGACGCATCAGAGCTCACTGCACCACTACCAGTCGTAGGGCTGAGGGGCGATTGGCGTATCTCTGACAACTGGATAATAGACAGTTCAGTTGACTACTTCTATCTCAGCTTGGATGACTATGAAGGTGGCTTGATTGATCTTGGTGTTGCTATTGAGTACGATAAGTTTGAATATGTTTCAGTTGGTGTGGGCTGGGAATATTACAAAATAGATCTTGATGTAGACAAAGAACGTTTTGATGGCAAACTTGATTTTGAATATTACGGTCCAATGGTTTATCTGAAAGGTCGGTTCTAGGCAAGAAAAATTCTATGCAAACAAATGAGGCTTGTTCTGGCCTTTTAAAAGCCAGAACCCTAAACCCCAATCTTAATATCTTTTTATTCAGTTCTTCATCTTTCCAGTATTTTGTACCCTGAATAGTTGCTTGTATTGCAAGGCCAGTTTCTGTTAGTTGATAGAGTTTTGTGCCTGGGCCAACATCAATAGCACCAACAATAGCATCACCTTTTTCACCAGATTTTGCCGCCGCATCTGCTTGAGCGCCAGCTTGCCAACCTTCAGTAACAAACGTGTTATAGGCTTCCGCTGTAGTGAAGATAAATACGCCACGGAAGTCTTTTACACCTAGTCCAACACCGACACCACCAGACCACATATTCATAAATATGTCTTTACCAGTCTTATTGTTATGGGCTACACCAGCACCATTCGCTGTGGACAGTAAAAAAAGATTGATTCCTACATTACTGAAAACAGCGTAACCTGCCGAATTCTGAATTGCTTTTTTTGAGGAAGGAGCGATTTGATACAAATCATTTAATGTGGCTGTACGCATATCAGTCAATTCTTTTCGTGCTTCTTCCGGTGTCGGCTCCTCACCAAAAAAACCTGTTAATAAGAAGAAAGAAAAAAGGGCTACAAAGATAGCCGATAAGTTTTTTTTGTTCATCATGTTTCCTTTAAATAATTAAAAACTATACGAGAATGTATTGCATTTTCGCTTCTATTGGATGGAGTTAGGTTTAATAAAGCCATCATTAATCATCATCTCAGTTGCCTGTTTAGGATCCTGTTCGTCCATAGGAATACGCAGATAGTATGGAAGAAGTGACGGGCGGGCAGTTAGTTCAATAACATTACTCTCGGTGAGACGTGTGATGACTGATTCAATTGTCTCAACCAGATTTTCAGGTGCACCATTAGGGTATTGTCCTATCATATGCTGAATAAGCTGGCCAATAGTATGCTGTCCATCTGCAAGAGTAACTACTCTAGCCATCCATGGGTCAAGAGGAGTGAGGGCATTGTTTTCCTGTACATCAACTACTGAGATATCATCGCCCTCAATTTTATAGACAGTGTTGCGTTTAAAGTAGTGGGCGTGTTCCAAGGGTGGCTCCTAATAGTAGTGACGTTGATTATAACCAAGTGCATTGCTGACCGACAAGGAATATTAAAATAGACTGGGTTAGGAATTTATTATAATCACAGATTAAATCGAGGGTATAATTACTTAGTTAATCAGTACTCGCCACCTTAGAAACTGAGGAATAGTACAAATTAAATCATACTGGAAAATATCATTATTTACAGGTTAGTACTCAAACGATGAAATCGTTGAGAATTTATATAAATGAAAGGAAAAACAATGAAAAAGATATTAGGTTTAATGGTTGTTGCTTCACTTGCGTTGACAGCTTGTGATGAAAATGCAGAAACTTCTGTAAATGAAGAACAAGTAACCTCTGGCGTAGAAGAGGTAGTTGTTGTAGAAGAGCAAGTAAATGAAGACAAACCTTCAATTTCTGCTAGTCACAGTGCCACTGTCAGCGCATTAGTAGAAGTGATTAATCATGAAACACGTGAAGTTACTTTACGCAAAAAAGATGGTAGCACGGTGAGTTTTGTCGCCAGCGAAGAAGCACGTAACCTAGACCAGGTTAAAGTGGGTGATGTTTTGGTTGTGGAATATATTGAAACTCTGGATATTCAGGTTATGGCTGTTGAAGATGCCAAGGCTGAAGCTGCTATGGCTGAAATGGTTGCCCGTACAAAAGAAGGTGAAATGCCTGGCATGGCTAAAATGGA
>QNEY01000151.1 GCA_003645385.1 Gammaproteobacteria bacterium
CAACAGTATTGATTATTTCTAATCTTATTTTTTCATAAATATTATTGATATCGGATTGGCCCTTAAAAAATTCTTGGACATACGGCAAACCCTTGGTGTTATCTAAAAACCACTCTTCAAGTAAAAATTGCAATCTAATCGCAAGCTGTTGTTTTACATCTTCTTGAGTTGTTGTTATTCTCAAGTCTTGCCCATCAAGAGCAAAGTCATGATTATCATTAAGGTAAATATCCATTAGGACACCATCACAGTTTCAACTTTTGCCCCTGCCATATCAGCAGTTGATGGGGTCAGTGGTGGGGTTGTGGTCCCTGCTGATGAACCGCTTGTAATTGTATGCTGGTGCAAATCAAAATCATTAACAAGTTGGTCAAACGCTGCTTTCATATCATCAAAGGCAGTAACAAAATCAGCATTGCCATTCAGCTCAATATTGCCATCAGGAGTTATTTTAATACTTGCCCCACCCTCTGATCTTATCTCTAAATTATCTGGGTCAAAGTTGCTAATTTTATTAGCCTGGGAATACCCAACAGGGATTGCAATAGCATCACTCAAGGCATGTTTTCTAACATCATCAGGGGCAACTATTCCACCCTGTTCAAGCCAGGTATCAATTGACCTTTCTTGGAAGATCAACTCAACTTCATCACCCTCAGACAGTGGGAAAGTTACTGTAAATTCTCCACTCTTCATAAATCTAACCGGGACTGCCTTTAAAACTGGAAGATTAACAACCTCACCTCCCATAACTCTCTTGATCATGGGCTGGATATCAGCAATTTGCTCATCAGGATCAAAAGAAATTATCTCCCCAGGCATAGCCGTGTGCAGTTCTTTCAAGGCTGAATCAATACCCTTCTTGATTGAGCTGCTTAATGTTGATCTTCTGTCACCCATTGTAATTCCTAGCTGTTATTTGTGATTCCCATTTATTGTCATAGTTCGATCCAGAATGAATAATCTTATCTATTCTAAAGCTACCCTCTGTACTCGGCTTTAGCGGTTTACGAAAAAACAAGTTACCTGCATTGATAGTTTGACTAACAGCTTGAATCTCAATTCGCCGTCCTAGTTTCAACCCTGGGTTTAACAATGTTTTGACATTAACACCAACCTCTGTTCTTTCAGGACTGCCTATCATGCCATGGTTTTGATTGATTATTATTGCTGGCAAATCAGTTATTGCCTTATTCTTTTTTACAGTATCAATAATGCCATCAGCAACAGCATAATCAAACCCGCAATTTTCGGCTAGTTCATCAAGGAATTTTTTAATGCCACCAGACAATTGCAGTGATCTTAACAGTGACCGCTTATTATTTATGCAGTCACTAAGGCCATCTGTGATGCCTTTTGTCACCCCTTCCATCTGACCAACTAGTTCATCATATAGTTGCTCTGGCCTGGTGTCAGCAGGTAAAGATTTATTTATTGTTGAGTTGTTGATTGCTGCTGACTTATCCCTAGCAAATATCTCAACTTTCCAATCAGGTGATTCATAAACAGGATTAGCATTTATCACTTTACCGCTAAATATCATCAAAGGGTCTTGGTAGCCAGCAAGCAAAGATACCTCTTGCCCAGCCACACTTAATTGCTCTCTGTTTGACACAGACACATTATACACTGTAATTTTTGCTAAGTTAGGGATGCCGACCAAGCTCTTTTCAACAGAAAAATCAACCCTCAGTTCATCAGTGGAATAATCCCCGATTGTGAGTTCTACTTTTCTGTTGAAATATTCAGACATTATTTGCTACTCACTTCTAAAATAAAATCATCAAGGCTATCTCTTGTTGGGTCAGAATCATTGCTTGACTCTAATTCAAAGGGCAACTGTGGATATTGAGCTAGTAGCTTTGTACCTGTTACAACCTTAACACCATCAGCAATAGATTTGCCATCAACATCGGCAATATTTAAGCTCCAATACCCTTTGGTATTCCACATTTGCTTAAATTGATACACCGTCTCAAAGATATCAATACTGAACTTCTCAGATGGGCTATTTGTGATTGGTAGTTTCATAGTAATCTTTTTAAACCCACTAAGACATCAGGTTCGGCCATTGCTGCAACATCGCTACTGTTAAATTGTTGAGATACAACAGCACTTTGCCCGACAATGTTTAAAACTTGGAATGTTGCTGTAAAGAATAGTGCTTTGCTGGTGTCCTTGTTTTGGCTCTCAGACAAGGACAACAACACAACATTTTCATAGTTCCTCAGCCCTTGTTCTAATGTGAATGATTCCCTCTCAGCATGAAGCTTTAAAAGGTCATTCCACTTATCTCTTGATGGGCTTGTCTGCCCGGTGTAAACACCAGTGTCAGCCAAGCCCTGTATTCCATCAACAGCATTACTTACAGCATCAGTAACCAACCCTGACATGGTGAATGTCATAGGGTCAACAATAATATGGTCATTAATATCAGCCCCTTTCTCAACAGGGTTGCTTGTCATTCTTGCTGATGCGCTTGCTGACTCTTCAATAACAACATCAAGGACAATATCAGCTATCTTGTTTTCTTTTCGGAAGAATAATTTAGTGATAGCCATTACATATCCACAGGGCTAGACAGATCATCATCAGCATTACGATATTCGTCATTGATAACCCTCTTTACAGTGGCCTCAACTTCTGCTGGATTGCCGCCGTTTATGTTAAATGTATTATTAACTTTGGTCTTGCTATTTGTTGTCCTGTTTGATGTATTCTGAGTTTGTGAAGCTGTTGGAAGTAAATCAGCACCAGCAAACACTGAGCTGGCCAGGCCAGAAAAAAGCCCGCCAAGATCCCCGCTTTGAGCATCAGGTGCAGCAAGTTTGCCAATATCAACACCAGGCAAAACATTTAACAAGCCTATAGCCTCATTCAACGGCCCAATAAAAAAGCTCTGTATTGCCTTGCCTATGTCTTGTATGGCCAAAATAAAGCCATCAAATGCTTCTTCACCTTGTGAAAAAATAAGGCTCCAGCCGTGGCCAATTATTTTAATTAAATCAATTAGGTCAATCAGAGGTTGTTTCAGTGCTGGGAATTTTTCGATTAACGAACCAAGAGCGGAATCACCACCCTCGGCAAACTTTTGGACATCTTCTATTAAAAGCAAGATGGCAGCCCCGGCAGCTAGTATTAAAGCAGGAATAAGAAGTGTGGATGCATTGAGTATTGCCATGGCCCCTACAACTATCATTATTGCATTTTTCCACCCTCCAAAACCTTGAATCAGATTATCAACAACTTTATAGACGCGGAATAAAACATTGAAGACAGCAGAACTAGCTTTGGCCACCTTGTCTAAAAAGTAGCCTATATTTTGTTGGATTATTTCCTTGTTGGCCTTGAACCATTTTATAAAAAGATCATACATCGGCTTTGCTTGCTTCATTAACCTTGTGCCAATGGCAGATGATACACCTTTAATTATAGATGTCATGCGAAGCAAATTGTCATTAAAATCAGCCGCTGCTGTCGCTGCATCTTGATCGATGACAAACCCTAACTCTCTTGCTTCTTTTCTTTGTTCAGCAATGGCTGCTGATCCTTGTTGAATGGCAAGTAGTAAATCTTCACCAAGCCCTAATTTTTGAGCAAACTCTAACCGCTCAGCCTGGGTCCCTAAACTAGCTATGGCATCAGACACATCACCAAACAAGGTGGCAGCATCTTTGACTTGGCCTTGGGCATCAGTAACAGACACCCCAAGCATACCAAAAGTCTCAACATTTGACCCCATACCTTTAGCTGATTCTGCTGCTGTCCGGCTGAGATTGGCCAAGCTGTTATTCATGGAGTCAATTGACCCACCATTTAACTCAGCAACAAAACCAAGCTCTTGAAGTGTCTCAAGAGCAACGCCTGTTCGTTGGGCAAACTTTCCAGTCTCGTCATTACTTGCTGCAATTTCTTTGGTGAATACTCCAATTGCAGCAGAGGCGGCTGTCGCTGCCCCCACAATGCCAACGAGTATTTTGCCAGCTTGTTCAAAGCCTTTATTGAACTTGGCCAAGGCTTTATCGTCAAAATCAAAACCAAGCTCTGCTACTAAACTATCAATAACTGCCATTATTAATCCTTTTTAGGTCTTGATTTGAAGTTGATTTCTTCTTGAATATTTAAAGCTTGATCTAATATCCAAGCATCCTTGGTGTTATAAACTGTACCAAGTTGTTCAAGTGTTGCCATTTTACCCCTGATTAATCTTTCAATCAAGGGGTGAACCATTAAGTTTCTTTCAATGAGTCTGATACAGTCTTTTTGAGGTGGCTCAAACCTCCTGTTAGCTTTCCCAACAGGTCACCAAAATTAACTTCTAAAATGAAAAAGGTAACTTTCCAAACAGCACCAGGATTGCCTGTAAAATGTCGCTTGAAATCAACTTGAGCATCATCACCATCTTGATCGATAAAGTAGACACCTTTATCAAACAGGCCAATGATGAGGCTAGAAATTTCTTTGTCATCAAAATTACTAACAAGGTGGCCAAAAGCCTTATCCTTGAGAGTGTCTTGGTCATCTTTTCCCGACAAAAGTGTCTTGCCAAGAGCTGGTCCAAGGAGTTTTATCAGCTTTGTTTGAACTGTTAAGCCCCTAATAGCATCCATTTGAGATACTTTATATTGGACATCATCTATCTTTTTATTCTCAGTTTCTATCATGGTTTGCCTCCTGATAGTTGTTTTGCCTCAAAAAATATACCCTTGGCTGTATCAGGAGGCAGACTGAGAGCAAACAGAGTAAGCACCAGCCAAGGGTAATTATTAAACTATTGTCTTTGTGAGAAAATCACCAGCAATAGTCCATTCCATCATGTTGACACCCTG
>QNEY01000152.1 GCA_003645385.1 Gammaproteobacteria bacterium
GGTCGGCGTGACCAAATGCATACTATGCGTCAACCAGAAGGATTGTCCGGTTTCCCAAAGCGAAGCGAAAGTACTTATGATGCCTTTGGTGTAGGCCATTCAAGTACATCTATTAGTGCTGCTCTAGGTATGGCAGTGGCCTCTCAGTTAACGGGTGATTTACGTCATAGTGTTGCCATTATTGGTGATGGCGCGCTAACGGCAGGCCAAGCCTATGAAGCTCTGGCACATGCTGGTGATTTGAGCGCAAACTTATTAGTTATACTCAACGATAATGAAATGTCTATTTCCAAGAATGTTGGTGGCATGTCCAACTATCTTGCTCGATTATTGTCTGGAAAATTCTATGCCTCAGCTCGCGAAGGCAGTAAAAGAGTACTGGAGAAAATCCCATCGGCATGGGAACTTGCTCGCAGGACTGAAGAACATGTAAAAGGTATGGTCATTCCCGGTACATTATTTGAAGAAATGGGCTTTAATTATATTGGTCCAATTGATGGCCATGATTTGGATACTTTAATTACTACTTTAGGTAATTTACGTGAACGTAAAGGCCCTCAATTCCTACATATTGTGACAAAAAAAGGTAAGGGCTATGAACCAGCTGAACAACAGCCCAGTAAATACCATGGTGTCAGTCCGGCTAACAGTAAATCTTCCGGCCCAAGTTACACCCATGTATTTGGTCAATGGCTGTGTGATATGGCAGCTGAATCAGCAGACTTGATCGGTATCACACCTGCTATGAGTGATGGTTCAGGTTTAAATGACTTTGCACAGCAATATCCTGATCGCTATTTTGATGTTGGCATTGCTGAACAACATGCGGTCACACTTGCAGCAGGTATCGCCTGTGAAGGTAAAAAACCTGTGGTGGCTATATATTCAACATTTTTACAACGTGCTTATGATCAATTAATTCATGATGTCGCCATCCAAAACTTACCTGTTTTGTTTGCGATTGATCGAGGTGGCCTTGTTGGTGCCGATGGTGCGACCCATGCCGGCAGTTTTGATTTAAGTTACCTTCGTTGTATTCCTAATATGTTGGTCATGGCGCCAGCTGATGAAAATGAATGTCGTCAAATGTTAACCACTGGTTATAAACACAAAGGTCCAAGTGCAGTTCGATATCCTCGTGGTACAGGAATTGGTGCTAAGATTGAATCACAGTTAACCACACTTGAGATTGGTAAAGCAGAAATCAAACGTAAAGGCAAAAAAGTTGCCATACTTGCTTTCGGCAGCATGGTTCAACCCGCTTTAGAAGCTGCAGAAACACTTAATACAACCGTTGTTAATATGCGATTTGTAAAACCGCTGGACACTAAAACAATTGTAGAAATGGCCAAAAGCCATGACTTGATTATTACCATTGAAGAAAATGCTCATTTGGGTGGTGCTGGTAGTGGTGTAGCCGAGTTTTTGTTATCAATCGGCAATAATATACCCATAGAAATAATGGGGCTACCAGATAAGTTCCTTGACCATGGCGATCATAAACAAATGCTAGCTGATTGCAATTTAGATGCTCAAGGCATCATCAATAACGTCAACCAACATTTTCCGGCATAATAACCTGTTAGCCATCCATCATAATTCCCTAGTATAATAGTCAACTATGAGTGCAACCTATACCTTAAAAATTCTGGCAGATTTTGCCTCTGCCCATACCCTGCGTGATTACCCAGGTGATTGCAGTCGCATGCATGGTCATAATTGGAAACTGGAAGTCGAAGTTACGGCTACTGCTTTGAATGAACATGGTATGGGTATGGATTTTAAAACCATTAAAACTGCTGCACGTGAATTAGCAAAAACACTGGATCATCGTTATCTCAACGATATTCCACCATTTGATACTGTAAATCCAACAGCAGAGAATATTGCTCAATATTTTTACCAGAACTTGAGCACTACATTAAACATAGATACAGCTAAAATATCGGGTGTTACCCTGTGGGAAACCGATCGAGCTTGTGTACGTTATAGTGAGGACTAAGAAAAGCATGACTACTGATAAAAAACCAGATTGCTGCGACGAAATTGAAGATGTACAAAATATTGCTGATAAGCGCCATATTGCTATCGATAAGGTCGGTATTAAAGATATCCAACATCCAATAAAAGTCAGTGACCGTACCAGTGGTGAACAACATACTATTGCTACCTTTAATATGTATGTGAATTTACCTCATCAATTCAAAGGCACACATATGTCACGTTTTGTTGAGATATTAAATCAGCATGAACGTGAAATTACCGTTAAATCATTCCGTGAAATGTTGAGTGAAATGATAGAACGTTTGCAAGCTGAATCAGGTTATATTGAGATGGAATTTCCTTATTTTGTAAATAAAGAAGCCCCTATCAGCAAAGTAAAAAGCTTGATGGATTATCAGGTTGGATTTATCGGTGAAATCACAGGTGATACTACCGATGTAATCGTTAAAGTGATTGTACCAGTAACCAGTCTTTGCCCATGTTCAAAAAATATTTCGGATTATGGTGCTCATAATCAACGCTCACATGTCACCGTAACCGTTCGTTCTGACAGCTTTATCTGGATTGAAGACATTATTGACCTGGTCGAACAAGAAGCATCATGTGAAATCTTCGGTTTGCTCAAACGTCCCGATGAGAAGTTTGTCACTGAACGTGCGTATGATAATCCAAAATTTGTTGAAGATATTGTCCGTGATATTGCGGCACGGCTTAATGATGACGACCGAATCAATGCCTACACAGTTGAATCAGAAAATTTTGAATCTATTCATAACCACTCGGCTTATGCTTTGATTACCAAAGGTTTCTAGTAACCTCCTTATCCCCAAATAAATAGCCCTGATGATTGAATATCATTAGGGCTTTTTTATGCCTCTCATTTCCTAGAATTTCTTTTTTAAGTCCATGCGTCTGCCTGTTTGATACATATCAAGCTGGCCTAAAAAAGTCATTCCTAACAAAGCACGCTCTGGTTCTGGGCCATCCAGTACCATCGCCCTGATGTTATGAAGTTTGATATCGCCTATTTGCACCTTATCCAAGGTGACTTGATAAGCTACTTCAATACCAGATGCGGTCTTCACCCCAACTTTCTGCCCTTTAAGATAGTCTAGATCAAGTCTTTTTGCTGTAGCAGCATTAAGTGCAATTGCAGACGCACCTGTATCCACTAAGAAATCAACACTATATCCATTTACACTGCCAGTAGTAATGTACATACCATTAGTCGGCCACAAACTTACTACTGGTTGCGCAACTGGGGGGGTATAGTTACTCCCTATATGAGAACCAAGTAGATATTTTTTCTGGACACCATCAATCTCCAATACCGCACTTCTACTAGTCGCTGATATAAGTTTGACGCCTTCTGGACTAGTCTTACCCACTTTTAATATCCGTTGTTGATTATTGATCTTAATCACAGCCTGATTTTTAAATAGACCTTCCACTACAATATTTAGCGTATCGGACCATACGGTTGATGCGTTTAGAGTATAATGAGCCCTGCAATCCATGCTTTTCCCATGGGCTGATCCTCCTATTAACAATTGCATTTACAGAATAACAGCGAATCAATATGATTACATCTTCTTTACCATCAGTTACTGGCGTCATTCTGGCTGGTGGAAAAGCCCGCCGTATGGGTGGCGAAGATAAGGGCCTGCTTTCATATAAACATAAACCTCTGATTAGTTATGTGATCAATATACTAGAATCACAAGTTGACCAACTTGTTATCAATGCCAATCGTAATATCGACAGTTATCAAGCCTTTGAATATCCTGTTATAGCGGATTCATTAGATAATTTTTGTGGGCCACTGGCAGGTATGCTCAGTGCAATGCAAGCAGTTGATACTGACTATATTCTGACTGCACCATGTGATTCACCTAGCATTTCCCCCCAACTACGCCAAAGGATGATGGAGACATTGCTTGTTGAACAGGCTGATCTCGCTGTTGCCCATGATGGCGAACGTTTACAACCTGTTTTTAATCTAATTCCCTGCCGACTTAAAAATGAGCTTGAAGACTATCTAGAGCAAGGTGGTCGTAAAATTGATCTGTGGTTAGCTCAATATAAAATGGCTGTAGTAGATTTTTCTGATCAGCCCGAAACCTTCCTCAATTTTAATCATCCTGAGGATGTTAGCAATCACCAACCCAAGTTACATTCACCAATTCCTTTAATTGGTTTTGCAGCATTTAGTGGTACTGGTAAAACTACTCTATTACAACAGCTTATTCCTGCATTAAAAGCAAAAGGTCTTGAAGTTGCTGTAATTAAACATGCCCATCATAATTTTGATATTGATATCCCAGGTAAAGATAGTTATGAAATAAGGCAGGCTGGTGCACAACAAACTTTAGTTGCTTCCAGTAGATTAATGGCATTAATGGAAGTTCAGCCCGCTGATTTAGCCGATCCTTGCTTATCCGATCTTATTCCCAGATTAGACACTAGTAAATTGGATGTTATTTTAGTTGAGGGATTCAAGCATGAAACAATTCCTAAAATCGAATTATATCGCCCAACTCTGGGGAAACCTTTGCTCCATCCTCATGATAATAATATTATCGCTATTGCAACTGACGAGCCATTCAAAACAGCAACAACTATCGAACAGCTTGATCTGAATCAGGTTGATGCCATTGCAGATTACATTCAACTTTTTATAGACAACTGGACAGCATAAGAGCACTTTTATGACCAAATTTACTCCACAACCAAGCTGTGCTGATGCACATGAACCAAACAGTCTTAATGTACAGGATGCGCAACAACATATTTCTAAACTTATATCTCCAGTTAC
>QNEY01000153.1 GCA_003645385.1 Gammaproteobacteria bacterium
GTATTAAGCACAATAAAGACTTATCAGAATTAACTTTAGAAGAACTGCAAACATTCTCTAACCAAATTACAGATGATGTGTTTAATATCTTAACTCTTGAAGGTTCAGTAGCAGCTCGAGATCATCTGGGAGGCACTGCACCAAAGCAAGTGCATACAGCTATTAAATTTGCTCGCTCACAGCGATAAACTCAAACAACTACCATTCCTGCAAAAGTGGGGATCCAACGATAGTAACTATTTTCACTTTCTATAGATTGCCGATAAAAGATCTCGATAATGACAAAAGAACTAAAAGGCTATAAACAAAAAAGCGGCGATAATAAAAATTATCACCGCTTTTTTTTATTGCTTCAGTTTAAATCAATTTAGAAATTATAACTTGCACCAACTTCAAAGTGACGCTCTTGACCTGGGAAGAAACGATAGTCACCAAAGGCATAATCTGCCCGATCTGCATATTCTTCATCTGTCAGATTTTTAATCTGACCATGTAACATCAAATTATTAGTGACCTGTGTGTTCACACGTAAATTTACCACATCATGACCAGAATAACTGTGATCATTCGATGGATCTAAGTAGTAGTTACCGATATGACTCCATTCTAATTCAGCACGACTCGCAGTTTTGAAATTCCAGCCTAAACGAATATTTGAAATATTATTCGGTGCGGTATCAACTTCATTACCTTTTTTCACACCACTTGCAACATTATCAAAGTCATATTCGTGTTCTGCGTAGGTCCAACTGGCACCGATATCAAATTGCTCTCCCAATGGCATCATTGCCATCGCTTCAACACCTTTATGCTTAGTTTTACCATCGGTCACATTTAGACCATTAGAATCACGGAAGAAAAAGTTTTTCTTTTTCATATAAAATGCTGAAACTTCGTAGTTAACCCGTTGAACATCACCACGGAAACCCAACTCAAAATTATCCAGCTGTTCTGAGTCCATTTCACCAACAACCTGTTGATTTTGTAAACGATATAGATCTGTTGTTTGTGGAGCACGATTACCCCGAGACAAGTTGGCATACATACTATGCATTTCTGCAACACGATAGACTAAACCTAGCTTCGGGCTCCAATCGTTAAAAGTATCATCACGATCACCAGGCCGATTATATAAACATTCTGTTGCTGGGCCAGCAAAACAGGCGCTTCCATCTGCCATGCCAGTACCATCAGCAACATTATTCTCGTAGTCGTAGCCTACATGTTCAAAACGTAAACCTGTTGTTGCACGCCACTTTTCAGCCACTTGCCATTCTGCATGAACATAAGGTGCGATTGTCAATGCTTCAACGTCATAATCAAAATGGACACCCTGCTGTCTGTTTTTACCAAAAAAAGTATAACTCGCACGCTCCTGAGTCTCTTTCAAGCCACCATCAGTATATTCAAAATCTGTACCGAAAATCACTGTATGACCTCCTGCTATATCCATATAATAAGACGCTTGTAGACCTATACTGTCATGTTCATTCTCCTCAATAGCCTTTGAGGGTAAATAGTGCTGGCGGAATTCCATATCATTGCTACGAATAAAAGGTGTCAGACTTAATTGATTGCCATTTCCCAACTCATGATCCCAGCGAGTTGATAATCTTAAAGATTTCCAGTCACGATAAGCATCATCATCATGATTTTCTTTCATCAAATCTGAATCTTCATAGGCTTTTTCATCGGAACTTTTAATAAAGCCTGCTGTATTCTGATTTAAATTAAATGCTGACAAAACCGTTTTGTAGCTATCACCAGCATCAGAAAAATAATCATGACGAGCTGTTATTTTCTGCTGATCATAACCAGAATCGTCTCGCCAACCATGATCGCTGGTACCACTGAAACTTACACGGTATGCATGTTCATCTACCGTATCACTGACTGTACCTTTCATTTTGTACAAATCATCTGAACCAGCAGTAAAATCAATTTCTCTTTCTTGTTCCACTGATGGCGCCCGTGTCAAAACATTAATTAAGCCATGTACTGCATTAGATCCATATAAAGCACTACCTGGGCCACGAACAACTTCTATACCACCAGCCATTTCATAATGAGCTTCAGATAAACCATTATTATTACCAAAGCCAGATGAGCGCAATGGAATACCATCTTCCAAAAATAGAAAAGCTCCGCCACCTCCAGGTCCAGTTAAAACAGGTGAACGTAAAGCAACCGTCATTTCTGCACCATTACCTCGCTGCAGGTTCATGCCTGGAATACGTAATAATGTTTCTTGTATGTGATCTGCATTGATTAGATCTATTTCATCCTCCGTCACCTTGGCGGAATTGCCTGCCAGATCTAATAGTGGAGTTTCAGATCGCGTACCAGTAACGACCATCTCACCCAAAGCCACACCCTCCTCAGCTAACGCCATTGATGACGCACTAGCCAGTGCAACTAAGATACCAAGCTTTTTCAACGGGAACATCATAAACCTCTAATATAAATAACAAATTTTCAGGATAAGGAGTCTCTCATAGATGAATATCAAATGACATCAGAAAAATCCTTAGTGCTATTGAAAAATAGCGATAACACCCCCATTTATTGATCCAAATCAACTTTAGGTAAACTTTTCTCCCTATGGAATACAAAGACTATTACAAAATCCTCGGTGTCTCACGAGATGTTGCTCAAGATGAGCTTAAAAAAACCTATCGTAAATTAGCTCGTAAATATCATCCTGATGTCAGCAAAGAAGCCAATGCCGAAGAGAAATTTAAAGAAGTTGGTGAAGCCTATGAGGTATTAAAAGATCCTGAAAAAAGAGCTCAATACGATCAGTTTGGCTCAAACTACCAAAATGGTCAGTCTTTTACGCCACCACCGGGTTGGGGTCAAAGCAGTGGTGGTCATGGCAATTTCAGCAACTTTTTTGAAGGTATGTTCGGAGGGGGAGCAGCAGGCATGGGCGGTGATAACTTCTATGCCCCTGGTGAGGATGTAAATGCAAAAATCACAATCACTCTGGAAGATGCCTTTCATGGAACTAAGAAGGCAATTCGCCGACCAAGTGGTTCAAATCAAACCGGTACTATCAGTGTCAAAATTCCAGCCGGCATTACTTCTGGCAAAAAAATTCGTCTTTCTGGTCAAGGTAAATCTGGAATGGGTGGTTCGGCAGGTGATTTATATCTGGAAATCAATATTGCACCTCATGCACACTATCGCTTGGAAGATAAAAATATTATGCTTGATTTGCCGGTCACGCCATGGGAAGCAGCATTAAGTGCAAAAGTTACTGTGCCAACACTAGCAGGGAAAATTAATCTGACCATCCCTGCTGGTGCAAAAAGCGGCCAAAAAATGCGTTTAAAGGGCCGTGGTTTGCCTGGTAAAGAAGCCGGTGATCAATTTGTGATTCTACAAATAGTGAATCCACCCGTTGACAATGACAATGCTAAACAGTTATATCAACAGATGGCCGAAGAATTCGACTTTAACCCACGAAAAAACATGGAACGAATACTATAGGAAATAATGGATATGAAGACAGTTAAAACATCTCTTGTTTGGCTTGCAGGAATCAGCCTACTTATTCAGGTGGCTGTGGCTGCACTGCCCTACAGTTGGTTTGGGAATGATGCTGAGATGCCGACTCTGGCACCGATGCTGGAACAGTCTAAACCTGCTGTCGTTAACATTGCGACACGTAGCCACATACCTGTTCAGGATAATCCACTACTTAATGATCCCTTCTTCCGTCGTTTCTTTAATATCCCAGAACAGCAACCCCGTCAGCGCACAGCACAAAGTTTAGGATCTGGTGTTATTTTTGATGCTAAAGAAGGCTTGGTATTAACTAATAGTCACGTTATTCAACGTGCCCATGAAATTACGGTATCACTGACAGATGGTCGCAGCTTCCAAGCTGAATTTGTCGGTAGCGATCCAGCAACTGATGTTGCCTTGATAAGAATTCCAGCAGAAGAGCTTACAGCCTTACCTTTGGCTGACTCTGACAAGTTGCGAGTCGGTGATTTTGTGGTTGCAATTGGCAATCCATTTGGCCTAGGGCAAACCGTAACATCAGGTATTGTTAGCGCGCTTGGTCGTAGTGGTTTAGGCATTGAAGGTTATGAAAACTTTATTCAAACCGATGCTTCTATCAACCCAGGTAACTCAGGTGGTGCCTTGGTCAACCTGCGTGGTGAACTCGTTGGTATAAATACCGCTATCTTTTCTCCCGGACAGAAAGCCGGCAATATTGGTATTGGTTTCGCTATTCCAAGCAATATGGTTAAACAAATTACCGAGCAATTACTCGAATATGGTGAAGTTCGACGGGCCTATCTGGGTGTGCAAATGCAGGACATTACCCCTGATCTTGCTAAAGCCTTTGATATTGGCTCCAAACAAGGCGCAGTAGTCACCCGCATACAATCTGGCTCGGCTGCTGAGAAAGCTGGTCTAAAAGTAGGTGATGTTGTTACGGCTATTGATGGCGATAAATTAAGGAATGCGGACAGCCTTCGTAACACTATCGGTCTGCTTATGGTCGGCCAATCTATCCAATTGGATATTGTTCGCGATGGCAAACCCCAAACCCTTCATGCAACTGTTGAAGAAACCAAGAAAGATATTTCTCAAGGGCCAGTTCATCCCAAGCTTTCCGGTGCAACATTTGGTGATATTGAAGAGTCATCACCTTATTTTGAGAAAATTGAAGGTGTAATGATCTACTCAGTAAAACAGAATAGTCCGGCTTGGATTACTGGTCTGCGTAGCAACGACATTATTACTTCCGTTAATAAGCAAGCCACGAAAAGTCTGGATGAATTCAAGCCATTGGTTCACAAC
>QNEY01000154.1 GCA_003645385.1 Gammaproteobacteria bacterium
CGCCTTTTTTTTTGGTTGATTTTATTGGTAATTTAAGGAGTAGCTGAGCTGTTTTTGAACTGACCATCTTCCATCTTGGTAATGTTCAAATATAAATTCAGTAAATCCCTAAATTTTTAAGACATTTTTCTCGAAGGTTCTCTTCTATGTTGCAATTCATTCGTGATCAAGCCCAAGGTTGGGTTGCATGGCTCATTGTTGGTTTAATCAGTATTCCTTTTGCATTATGGGGCGTTAATTCTTATTTAACAGGACCATCTGATATTGTTGTTGCTACTGTTAACGGTGAGCCAATTAAACAGACAGAATACCAACAGGCATTCCAACAATATCGAGATAGAATGCGTGAGACGATGGGTGAACGATTTGATCCTGCAATGTTTGAAGGTTTAGCCGTCAAACAAAGTGTACTTGACGGTCTTATCGATCAAAAATTATTACTGACAGCAAGCAATAAGCTTGGGCAACGAATTAGTGATAGAGATATAAATAGATTGATCCAGTCAACACCCGCATTTCAGAGTGGTGGTAGTTTTGATTCTGAACGATATAGGATGATGATAGCCCGAGTTGGTCTAAGCCCAGCTGGTTATGAATCACAATTACGCATTGATCTATTAAGACAGCAGTTAACCAATAATATTCAACAATCAACATTAGTTACCCAGTATGGAGTAGATAATATATTACGATTGGAAAAACAGACTCGTGATGTTGCCTATGGTGTTATATCAGCTCAATCACAACTTGAACAAGTAGAAGTAACTGACCAAGAAATTCGTGATTTTTATGATGCAAATAAAATTAATTACATGGCCCCTGAACGTGTGGCTGTTGATTATATCGAATTATCAATTGGTGAATTAGCAAAAACGGTCGAAATTGATGAAACAGTATTACAGCAGTTTTATGTCGATAATCAGGATCAGTTTGTTGGTCCAGAACAACGTCGAGCAAGTCATATTTTGATTGAAGGTGATGAAAAAGAAGCCTTGGAATTACTTGCAACAATAAAACAACGCATTGAGAATGGTGAAGATTTTGCTGTGTTAGCAATGGAGTTTTCGAGTGATGCGGACTCTGCCAGCGAGGGTGGTGATCTAGGTTTATTTCAACGTGATGTGATGGACCCCGCATTTGAAGAAGCTGTATTTTCAATGACTACAGTAGGTGATGTTAGTGAGTCTGTTAAAACTGAATTTGGCTTCCACTTGATAAAGCTGACAGGTATTGAAGCATCTGAAGGTCAGTCATATTCTGATGCTCGAGAAGAAATTGAAAGACTTTATCGTAACGAGCAGGCTGAAGAATTATTTTACGAACAGGCTGAATTACTGGCTGACCTGAGTTATGAAAACCCAGATAATCTTGACGTAACTGCCGAAGATTTATCGCTAACAATAAAAACTACCGATGCATTTACACGTAATGGTGGCACCGGTATATCCAGCGATAAAAAAGTAATTGATATAGCATTTAGTGAAGACGTATTAAATAATGATTTGAATAGTACCGTAATTGAACTGACAAAATCACATTTATTGGTATTGCATAAAAATAACTATATTGCTGCTAGTCAGTTGCCATTTGATTCAATTTCACCTGCTATAAAAGAGCAGATCAGGTTTGAGCGAGCACGTGATATGGCACGTGATAAGGGTGAAGCCATTATGGCTCAGTTGAAATCAGGTGATTTAGCAGAAACATTGTTTGACGATAAAAGCTGGCATGATGTACAGCAATATAGCCGAACTAGCTCTGAAGTAAGCAATCAAGTATTACAACAGGCTTTTTCTGTGTCTAAACCAGCTAGTGATAACGCTCAGTTCACAGGGTTTACAGCTAGTAATGGTAATTACATTGTAGTTAAGGTAACTGCAGTGCACGATGGCAACCCAGAAGAGGCGTCACAAGAAGATCGTGACGGTTTACAGTCATATCTTGCTCGTAGCAATGGCGCAAGTGAATTGCAGGCATTTATTGATAGTTTGAAGGCCGATGCAGATATTGAGATATTGGCCGAAAACCTTTAAATATTACGTTACTTCTTTAGATTGAATTAAAAGACGCTGAGAAGCGTCTTTTTTATATCAAACGATTAATAACTGCGGCACCAACACTATCACCCCAGACATTGACCGTTGTTCTAAAACGGTCCAGAAACCAGTCAACAGCAAGCAACAAGCCAATTCCTTCTAGTGGTAGACCTACGGCTGTTAAAACAATCACCATTGTGACTAAACCTGCTTCTGGTATGCCGGCTGCACCAATTGCCGCAAGTGTAGCTGTAATAAAGACAATAGCTTGCTGACCCATACTGAGGTCAATGCCGTATGCTTGAGCGATAAATAAAACGGCAGCAGCCTCATACAAAGCTGTACCATCCATATTGATAGTTGCACCTAGAGGTAATACAAATTTTACAGCTTTGGGATCAACATTGTTTTCTCGAGCACACTCCATTGTGAGTGGTAATGTCGCTGATGAGCTAGCAGTACCAAATGCGGTCACTAAAGCACGGGCCATACCTACCAAGTAATCAATACCGCGTTTGGCGACAAGAATAAGGATCAGTAATAAGACAGTGAAGTGAATGGCCAGACCAGTTAATACGGTAACAACATGCATACCTACTGCTTTGATTTCTGCCATAAACTGTTCACCGCCTCCTGCATTGCCAAGTCTGGCTGCAATTAAGGCAAAAATACCAATGGGAGCGAGATGCATGATCCAGATAACCAGTTTCATCATCGCTTCATTGATGCCATCAAAGAGGGCAAAGACAGGTTCAGATTTTTTCCCGAGAGTAGTCAGTGCCATTGCAAATATGATGGCAAAAACGATAAGTGGCAATAATTGCATCTGATTAGCAGATGCAACTAAGTTTGGTGAGATCATAGAGAGTAGGATATCGGTAATACCAGTGTCTTGCTTTGCCAGTATGTGTTCAGAAACACTAGGGTCGCCAAGATCTATGCCTTTACCAGGTTGAATCCAATTGACTACTAACAAGCCAATAAAGACTGCAATAGCCGTGGTGATGGTGTAATAGAGAACAGTGAACCCGCCGATGCGACCAAGATGACGAATATCACCTAATGACCCGACGCCACTAATAATAGAGGCGATGACCAGTGGAATGATAGTCATTTTAAGGGCATTTAAGAATAGGGTGCCCAGCCAAGCTATAGATTGAGCCTGACTACTAAAATACCAACCAAAGGCGACCCCACCTACAGCACCCAATATAATAAATGCTAATAAAATAAGTGCATGTTTATGTGACATGGTGATCCCTTGTGTTCCAGAGCTCTAAAACAAAACAGGGCATTAATAAATATTCTTTACTAATACCCTGCATGATAATGAGAAGTTTATTTTACTCAGCCAGCTGCACCACCGACAATGTTGTAACCACTGTCGACATAAGTAATTTCACCGGTGATTCCCGATGCTAAATCTGAGCACAAAAATGCAGATACATTGCCGACTTCTTCAATTGTTACATTACGACGAAGCGGTGCGACTTCTGCTCCCATAGCCAGCTTTTTACTGAAGTTAGCAATTCCAGCAGAAGCTAGAGTTTTGATTGGACCGGCAGAAACAGCATTAACACGTGTGCCTTCTGGCCCTAATGAATATGCCATATAACGAACATTTGCCTCTAAACTTGCTTTGGCTATGCCCATAACATTGTAGTTTTCAATAGCACGCTCTGCACCTAAATAACTTAAGGTGAGTAAAGAACCATTGCGGCCTGCCATCAATTCTTTACCTGCTTTGGCTAGTGCAGTAAAACTATAGGAGCTGATATCTTGGGCAGTTGCAAAACCTTCACGGGTTACACTATCGACATAACTACCTTGTAGTTGTTCACGAGGTGCAAAAGCAACGGCGTGAACAATAGTATCCAGACCATCCCAGTGTTTGCCAAGTTGCTCAAATACAGCATCAATTTGGTCATCACTGGCGACATCACATGGAAATAAAAGTGAGGTATCGGCACCACATTGTTCGGCAATTTTTTCAACACGTGATTTTAATTTGTCAGTTTGATAGGTGAAAGCAAGTTCTGCACCTTCACGTGCCATTGCAAGAGCAATACCTGATGCTATGGAACGTGGACTGGCAACACCAACAATTAAAACGCGTTTGCCTTGTAAAAACCCCATGGACTGTCTCCTAATATTATCGAGTAAATTGAATAAGCTACTCGAATATTAACATTTCTGGAAGAGGCAGTCTTTCAATGAACTGGTTATAATGAGCGTCATTATTGAAATTTGATTAGGGGTCACATGCGATATTTATCGTATTTTTATGTCGTTCTTCTACTGTGTTTAGCAGGATGTGAGCTTTCAGCGATAAATTCTCCTTATCCAGCACAAGAAAATGAAGAATCTATTCTGTTCACGTCATTTTCACTACGACCAAAACACCTTGACCCCGCACGTTCATACAGTTCAAATGAAGTAACTTTTACCGGTCAGATATATGAGCCTCCGCTGCAATATCATTATCTGAAAAGACCTTATACATTGATGCCGCTCACAGCCACACAACTACCGACAGTACACTATTTTAGTAATGATGGTTCTGAGCTGACTGAGAACGACCAAGCAAAAGATGTAGCTTATAGTGTTTATGAAATAACAATTAAACCTAATATCTCCTTTCAGCCCCATCCTGCATTTGTAAAAGATGATCAGAATGATTTTTTATATCATCAACTCAATGATAATGAATTAGATGCTATTCGTACGTTATCTGATTTTGAACAGCATGGTAG
>QNEY01000155.1 GCA_003645385.1 Gammaproteobacteria bacterium
AATTTTGATTGCGTGACATATCTAGGCACATTACTTGCTTTGTTATTTTCAAAAATAGAATTATGTCAGAAAATTGGCATTCCATGATGAGCATTGAGGTGTACGATGAACAGAATAAATTACACATCAGCACTGACTATATTTTTAGGTCTGATTATCAGTTTGACGGTCAATGCCCAACCATTACAGTCACTCGAAGAGATCGAGCATGTGGCTTATATGTATGGGATGTCGGAGGCGCAAGCTCGATACGATAACCCTCAAATAGTAATGGAGCCATTGGATAAAAGATTACGCTTAGAAGAGTGTGCTGGTGAATTGGACGCATTCTCAAACAGCCATAATAATGGTTTGGGTAATCGAACTATTGGTATTAAATGTCATACTCCAGTAGCGTGGACAGTCTATGTACCCATTAAAGTGAAGGTATTCCTGCCCGTCGTGGTAGCAGCCAGACCATTAGCTGCAAAACAAATAATAACCAAAGCAGATTTAAGAATACAACAGCATGATATCTCTACAATACGACAGGGCTATTTGAAAAATACTGATCAAGCAGTTGGACAACAATTAAAATATTCTGTAGCACAAGGAATAGTCCTTAATCCAAAAAGTTTAGTAATACAAAAAATGGTACGTCGAGGGGAACAGATAACACTGATAGCTAAGGCTGGTGGGATGGAAGTTAGAATGTCTGGAACAGCGTTATCAGATGCAACTCACGGGCAACGTATACAGGTGAAAAATGTATCCTCAAAACGAATAGTGGAAGGGATCGTAGATGCCCCTGGAATTGTTAGAATAATGATGTAATGAAAAAATGAAAAAAAAGATATTTTTAATTCAAGTTTTTGTGTGTATTGCCGATGTACTAAGTATAGAAAACATGGAGACATCTTAATGTCTGAAATTAAAATTAATAACACAAAAATATCAGAACAAACAGCATTAGAGCAAAAACGTAATATCAATGTGCGTGATGATAGTAACACGGATAAATCGCAGACTACTGATAATGGTGCACGCCCTAATACAGTGAGCCTAACGGATACTGCAACCCAAATACAGTCATTACAAAAAGCAATCTCTGATTCATCAGAAATTGATCAGTCGCGTGTTGAGGCATTACGTACAGCTATTGCTGATGGTTCATATAAAGTCAATGCAACCGAGTTGGCACAAAATATAATTAATTTTGAGCAGCGGTTCAAATAGGAATCGATAATGGCGATGACTTCATCTCAACAGTTGCAAAAAGTATTACAGGCTGAGCAATATACTGCCTCACAGTTGTTGGAGATTTTAACAGCTGAACGTGAAGCGTTGATGAAATCAGAATCTGACGTTATTGAGAAAATGACTGCCAATAAACATCCATTGACAGTCCAGTTGGAACAGCTTGGTCGTCAACGTGAAGCTATTCTACAAGCTGAAGGCTTTTCTGCAGATAAAGATGGGTTGGAAGCATTTGTAGCCAACCAAAATGATGTTGTCGCCCAGCAGTTACAAAGTTTGTTGAGACAGTTGCGTGAAACAGCTTATGCCTGTCGTGATAACAATCAAATTAATGGTGGTATTGTGAATGTTAACCGCCAATATTTGCATCGGGCAATGAGTGTTTTACGTGGTCGTGATATGAATATAACATCTTATGGCCCCGGCGGTGAATATACGAGCCAAGTTGTAAGGCAGCCATTAATAGGCCGTGTTTAACTGTAAAATTCTTAGATCTATTTACACCACGACGCTAATACATCAACCCATTCAGGCTGATCATTCAAACATGGGATAAGAGTTAAAGTCTCCCCCCCAGCTTCACGAAAAACTTCTTGTCCACGAATTGCAATTTCTTCGAGTGTTTCCAGACAATCTGTTACAAATGCCGGACAAATCACCAGAATATTCTTTGCACCACTAACAGCTAATTCACGTATACGATCTTCAGTGTTAGGTTCTAACCACTTGGTGCGACCAAGGCGAGACTGGAATGCAATGGAATAGCGTTCTGGAAATAAGCCAGATTTATCAGCAAAGCACTGAGTGGTTTTAAATACCTGATGACGATAGCAAGTTTTATGTGCTTCATGAATTTGTTGGCAACAATTCTCATGCTGTAGACAGTGATGTTCAGATTTATCCAATTTAGTGATGTGTGATTCTGGCAAACCATGATAACTGAATATAAGGTGGTCGTATGACCGTGCCAGATATGGCTGAGCACTACTGACTAAAGCATCAATATAATCTGGCTGATCGTAGAAAGGAGGGATAACAGTAAGTTTGATATTTAGTTGGTGTTTCTTTATTACAGTTCGTGCCTGCTCAATAGAGGTAGTAACGGTGCTTTCTGCATAATGAGGATACAACGGTACAAAAAGGATTTCAGAAAGCTCAGCTTGTTTAGCAAGTTCCAGAATTTGGCTTTCGATACTTGGTTTGCCATAACGCATTGCCATTGTAACGGGTAAATCAATTTGTGCTTGTAATGATTCTTTGAGGCGATTAGACAATACTACCAGTGGTGAGCCTTCATCTAACCACACTTTTTTATAGGCTTTGGCAGATGCTTTCGGGCGTGTCGGCAATACAAATAAACTAACAAGCAGTCGTCTTAATAACCAGGGTAATTGGATAACATAGGGATCCATAAGAAATTGATTGAGATAATGCCGAACAGCTTTTTCTTCTGCTTGCTCGGGGGAGCCTAGATTAGCTAACAATACTACTTTGTTGCTCATGTATGATCTCAGTGTGAATGAATGGGCAATCTAACTGAGTTGCCAACTAAAAAATACAATCAACATTGTTACCGTGAGATCACTATTTTTCAGTGTCGAGATCATACCCTTTCTGACTGAATTACGCTAAACTCAGTTTAAATCTCGATATTTCTAATTCAACAAGGATAGATGTGAGCCAATTAATTCGCTTAATTGTTGGCAATGGTTTATTGGCAATTGCATATTTTATTGCTGGCCTGTTTACATTGACATTGTCGTTATTACCTAGCGGTGCAACACCGTTATGGGCGCCTGCAGGTATTGCTCTTGCAGCTGTTCTTGTATGGGGATATCGTCTGTTACCTGGGGTTTTTCTGGGTGCGTGTTTAATTGTTACAAATCTGATTGACCCCATTAATTCTGTAGCGAGTGGATTATGTCTGTTGATTGGTTTTCAGGCGTTGTTTCATGCATGGTTTGGTCGGTGGTTACTAGTGCATTTTAAGATTTGGCCAAGCACTCTTGTTTTTGATGAGAGTATCATTAAATTTCTTTTAATTGGAGGCGTGGTATCTTCTTTCTTCCCAGCATTATTAACTATAGCTGTGGAATTACAGGTTGGGATATTAACAGCTGAAACTTGGTTAGAGCCTTTAATAGTATGGTGGGTTGGTGGCACACTTGGTGTTGTAATATTTTCACCGATTGTATTGATTTTATTTGCTACCCCTCGATCAGTTTGGCGAAGTCGTTTGTTGACTGTAGCTACTCCAATGTTGTTATTATTTTTTGTTCTGGTAACAGCACTGTACTGGGGGAAGAATAATGATAATAATGAAATTGCACTAAATTTTGATGTAAATGCCAAGCTTGCACATTCAATTATAGAAAATGAATTGGAAGTACATAAATTATTAGTACAATCCATGACAGCCTATTTTCAGAATAGTGAACAGGTAACTGAACAAGAATTTTCAGCATACCTTGCAGATCTTTCTGACCATCAATCTGAAGTCTTTGCAGCAGTCTGGATCGAAAAAATATCTGATGCTGACAGAACTATCTATGAGCAGAAAAATGGCTATGCTATTACCCAGTTAGATGAAGATGGCCAAGGATTTATCCCAGCTGAGCAACGTAGCGAATACTATGTTGTTAAATTCTCACAAACCCATAAAAACCATATATCATTTACATCTGACAATGATGATTTTATGGGATTTGATATCTGCTCTGTAGAGCAACGACAATGGTTTTGTCAGCAATTGAATGAGATTGATAAACCAGTCGTATTGGACACAATAATGACGATTCTTTATCCAGAAAGGCATAAAAGATTTATGTATGTATCTCCAGTGAAAGGGGCTGGTCAGGAGGTAATAGGTATAGTTGCACATGCATTGGATTATGATGTTTTTGGCAAAAGTTTATTACATTCAAATGCCATGCCATGGGTTGATTTCACGATTAGCGACCTAAGTAAGCAACAAGTTATATATGCCACTTTAAGTGATAAATTATTGGCTGAAAAGTTAGAGAAATCTCTTTTGGGTTTTCAAAAAGTAGTGACTATTGGTCATCGCCAATGGCAGTTTGACTATTATCCGACACAGAAATTTATCAATACTTATTCAACATGGAGCTTTTATTGGATTATAACGGGTGCATTTTTTGTACTGAGTTTGCTTTGTGCCTTTTTATTGAGTACTACTGGACGGGTCCAACAAGTTCGACAGGAAGTTGCCAATAAGACCAGTGAGATCCAACAAAATTCTAAATTACTAGCGAAGAGTGAAGAAAAATACCGTCGATTGATTGAAAATATTAAGGATGCATACCTGATTTATAGTCATGATAGAGATGGAGTATTTAATTATATTAGTCCATCGGTAGAGCATATTCTGGGCTATAGTCAGGATGAGTTTCTCAAGCATTATACTACCTATATGCCTGACACAGAGACAAATCGTAGAGTTGAGGCTTTTACTGAGCAAACGCTGGAGGGAAAGTCGACACAATTTTATGAAGTTGAGATATTAAATAAACAAGGTGAGTTACATA
>QNEY01000156.1 GCA_003645385.1 Gammaproteobacteria bacterium
GGTAATTATGAGGCATACCATATGATGAGGGCATATTTTTTTTCAGTTCAGCATCTGACCAGGAATTAAATTTCTCTACACTAAATTTTGGCCATTCATCCCCCCAAAACCTTGCATCAGGTATACCTGGAATAGATGCCTGATTGAGTAACTCAACGGGTAATATATGTTGTTGTTGTCGTTCTGGTGTACTGGAACATCCTATTATCATAAATGCCAAAAAACTGGTAAAGACAAGCTTTATCAAAAATTGAATTCTATCTGTAAATCTAATGTTCAAATACAAAATATCTCTCATGGAACATCTAAAATTGCCGTATGGCAAGTCTCTATAAATTATAACGTTAATCCTATTATTACTGGTGCAGACATTTCAATATCGATCATAATCGACCTCCTGATGCCTATGGCCTGTGTTCATAAGCTATCATACCGAATATGCCACAATGGCTAGCTGAATCACCAGTCACAGCAGAGCCCCAAACCAGTTAGATTCTGATAAGAATCTATATCAAGCTTAAACCAATCGAATCCGACCCCATTGATTCTTTGTTGATACCGAGGCCTTTCAATCATCCTCTTCACGTAAACGTTGTTGTCGTTCTTGTTCTTCGGCTAAGATTGATTTAATTTCAAGCATGACACCATCGACATCAGCTTCTTGCGTATTTTCTTCAAAATAGCCAGTTAGCGTGGTATGTGGCTGTAACTTACCATTATCAAAGAGTGCCCATATTTCTTTGTCATATCGACTATTGAGTAATTCTGGAGCGTATTGAGCATAGTAGCGTGTCATATTTCTCACATCTCGCTCTAACATTGATTGAGCATTGTTATTCGCGGCGGCATTCACAGCTTGAGGTAGATCAATAATCACAGGACCATTTTTATCGACTAGGACATTAAACTCTGACAAATCACCATGTACTATCCCCGCACAGAGCATTCTCATCACAGAGTGCATAATGATTGCATGGTCTTCCAGTGCTTGCTCGGAAGACATCGAGATATCGTTGAGGCGTGGTGCTACTTGACCGTTCTCATCGGTGATCAATTCCATCAGTAACACGCCATTAAGGCAGTCATAGGGTTGGGGGACTCGAATCCCTGCACCAGCGAGAAGGTAGAGCGCGTCAACTTCGGCATTTTGCCATGTTTCTTCTTGTTGTTTACGGCCAAATTTGGAGCCTTTTTCCATGGCTCGACCTCGACGGCTATTACGAACCTTTCTCCCTTCCTGATACTTCACTGCTTGCTTAAAGCTACGCTTGACTGCATCTTTATAGACTTTCGCACAACGTAGTTCGGAACCACATCTTACAACATAGACATCGGCTTCTTTACCGCTCATTAATCGTCTGATAACTTCATCGACTAAGCCATCATCAACAAGAGGCTGGATTTGTTTTGGTATTTTCATAGCTCTTTTGAGTCTCACCTCTCAATCTTACCCAATAAAAAGCCCCACCCCCGCTATGGAAATGAGGCTCTAACTCTCCTGCAAGCTATTGATTTGCAAGGTTATATGGTGGGCCTACAAGGACTTGAACCTTGGACAAAGGGATTATGAGTCCCCTGCTCTAACCAGCTGAGCTATAGGCCCGAAACTTTTAGTTATCTGAATCGAGGAAGCTTCGTAACTGATCAGAGCGAGTTGGATGACGAAGCTTACGCAATGCTTTAGCTTCAATCTGACGAATACGTTCCCGTGTGACATCAAACTGCTTACCCACTTCTTCAAGGGTATGGTCGGTGTTCATATCGATACCAAAACGCATACGCAAAACTCTTGCTTCACGCTCTGTTAGGCCGCCTAGCATGCCTTTTGTTGCTTCTCTCAAGCCTTCTATCATTGCAGAATCTTGTGGAGACAACACATTAACATCTTCAACAAAGTCACCAAGATGTGAATCTTCATCATCACCAATTGGTGTTTCCATTGAGATTGGCTCTTTTGAAATTTTCAGTACTTTACGAACTTTATCTTCTGGCATTTCAACACGTTCTGCCAATTCTTCAGGTGTTGGTTCACGACCCATTTCTTGTAGCATTTGGCGAGCGATTCGATTCAATTTGTTGATTGTTTCAATCATATGAACCGGAATACGAATAGTGCGCGCCTGATCTGCAATTGAACGCGTAATTGCCTGGCGAATCCACCATGTTGCATAGGTTGAGAATTTATAACCGCGTTGATATTCAAACTTATCAACTGCTTTCATCAAACCAATATTGCCTTCTTGAATCAAGTCGAGGAATTGCAATCCACGATTTGTATATTTCTTGGCAATGGAAATAACCAATCGAAGATTTGCTTCAACCATTTCCTTTTTAGCACGGCGTGCTTTTGCTTCTGAAATCGACATTTGTCGACTGATTTCTTTGATCGCAGTAATACTCATAGCACGATCTTCTGACAGGTCTGCCATTTTTGTTTGTGCATTGAGAATTGAATCAAGATTTTTCTTAATCGTTGATGAATAGTGTTTTTTGGCTCGGATATGTTTATCTGTCCATGAAATATTAGCCTCATTTCCAGTAAACGAATCAATAAAATCACGACGGTTCATTCGTGCTTGATCAACTACAATTTTGGCAATAATACGCTCTTGTTTACGGATTACCGCAACTGTATCACCCATTAAACTATTCAAAAAGATCAATGTTTTTGGTGTGAGTTTGAACTCCATGAATAAGTTACTAACAAGTTCTTGGGCAGCAGCCACATCCTCATCCGTAGCTTTCTGAAATGCGTTATCAGCATCACGTAAAGCCTGGAAGCGTTCATGGGCTTCTTCAGGATCTATACCTGCTGGCTCTTCATCTTCATCGTCATCATCATCTGTATTTTCACCAGTCTTCTGGACACCTTGAGCAACTTCTTCTGGCTTATCTTCTTCAGGGAGAATAAAGCCTTTTATTAAGTCGGTGAGGCGTAAATCACCTGCTTCTACAGCATTATATTGTCCAAGAAAGCCTGCAATACATGGTGGATAAGTTGTTAACATCAGTAAGCTTTCACGCAGACCAGCTTCAATGCGTTTTGCAATGACTATTTCACCTTCCCGAGTAAGCAATTCGACTGAACCCATTTCACGCATATACATGCGAACGGGATCTGTTGTGCGTCCAAACTCACCATCAGAGCTAGCTAAAACGGCGGCAGCTTCTTCGGTTGATACTTCATCATTGCTTGAAGCAGCTTCTGCCAGCCGCTCCATTTCATCGGTATCCATACCATCTTCATGGACCATGATACCTAGATCACTAAACATACCGATGATATCTTCGATTTGATCTGCATCAACCATATTTTCAGGCAAGTGATCATTTATCTCGCCATAAGTAAGGTAACCACGATCCTTCCCAAGAGTGATAAGTGCTTTAATAAGTGACTGTTGATCTTTCATTCGGCCTCGTTATTCATCATATGAATTAATGCGTGTATAACCATTCATTATATACGATAACCCCATAATAATGCACGTTTTTGTTTGCGCAACTTTACTATATTGTTTTATTTCGTATTTCTTCTTTTTCTGCATCTGTTAGCTTGCTAAAAGGTTTAGCCGTCAAATACGTTTGGCGCTCTGCGAGAGCCTGTTGTTGCAGTTGTTGAATAATCCCCACCAGCTCGTGCTTTAACTCATCTGCTGATAAAGATAATGGTTGCAGAACTAACCTTTGTAAATGTTCTGCATGTTCGCTCTCTCGAGCTCGTTCCAACAATGCTGCAGTATTTAGATGGGGGTTTTGGTGTAATGTTTCAAGCAATTCCGCTAAAATCTTTATCCCCGGACGATCAAGTGATGAAATTTTATCGAATTTATCCACAGCAGAATGCAGTTCTGGGTGCTGTAATACTATAGTAATCGCCATTCGTACTGGTGAAATAGCTGTCGATGCCGTTAATGCTTTTTGCAGTGCTTTAGATTTATTCTGAGGTGGTTTGTCTAAATGTTTATGCAGTAATGCAGTACTGGTTTGCGCCCTATCCGCCAACTGCTGTTCCAGCATATCTCGGTAAATACCTGCTGGAATATGTCGAAGATATGGCTTGGCAATTTCAACTAAACGAGCTCGGCCATCCATTGAGGCAATATCAACTCTGCTTTCTAAGGTGGCAAAAAAGAAGTCAGAATAATTCTGGGCCTGCTCAACCAAACTATTAAAGTTTTCTGCACCTTGTTGCCGAACTACACTGTCCGGATCTTCACCATCGGGTAAAAACATAAACTTCAACTGATGATTGCCACCTAATAATGGCAATGCATTTTCTGCTGCTCGCCAAGCTGCATCGCGACCAGCGCGGTCACCATCAAAGCAAAAGACGACTTCTGGTGTGCTGCGCTGTATCAGCCGCAAATGATCAGGAGTAGTTGCTGTGCCTAATGTTGCTACGGCATTTGTTATACCGTGCTCTGTCAGCACAATTACATCCATATAACCTTCAACAATAATAATGCGATCCAATTTCTGGTTGGCTTTACGTGCCTGAAATAAGCCATAAAGTTCGTGGCCTTTGTGGAAAACAGGTGTTTCTGGTGAGTTTAAATATTTAGGGGTACTATCATCTAGGACCCTGCCACCAAAACCAATTACTCGTCCTCGTCGATCACGTATCGGAAACATAACTCGGTTACGAAAACGATCGTAGGTTCGCCCTTTATCATTACTGCTGAGTAATCCCGCTTCATTTAACTGCTGGCGAGCAAGATCTGTTGTGCCGAAGGTTTTAAGCACATTGTCCCAACC
>QNEY01000157.1 GCA_003645385.1 Gammaproteobacteria bacterium
ATTGAAGGCAGCTCCCGTGAGTTTATTGCCTTTGATGATGAAGAGTTCATGCGTAAATGTATCCGTGGTATGATTGAACAGCAAGACCCTGAGTCAGCCTTCTTCATGTTCAGCGGTAAACTGGGTGAGTTCATTGGTCCAATTGACCGTGGTTGGTTCATTGCCTACCTTGCCCCTGCAAAGCGTGGTAAGACCACCTATATGCTTGATGCTGCCATTGATTCAGTACGTCAACGCCTAAACACCCTTGTGGTATCATTAGAAATGCCTGAGAGCCAACTGATGCAACGCTATGCCCTCGCCATAACTGGTGTGAAGCCTGACGTTAAACCATACAGTGTGATGGTTCCTATAATGGATTGTGAGCTTAACCAAACAGGGGAGTGTGAAAAGTCTGAGTGTGCCTCAACTGATACCATCATCGAAGAGGGTGTCATGTTGGATTACAGTGACTATGAAGACTGGGAAGTATGCACTGCCTGCCGTGGCGTATTTAAAAATGGAAAGTGTGAGTTCAAACCATCAGCTTGGAAAATCCCTGTTGAAAAACAAACAATCAGTGAAGGGGATTACTTCAAAAAGATACAAAAATTCAATAAGTTCTTCGGTAAGTATGGCCGAGTGGTGCACATGCCATCCAAAAGTGTAACCGTTGCTGACATAAGGCAAGAGTTAACCTACCTTGAAAACACACAGAACTTCATTCCTGATGTAATTGTTTTAGATTATGCTGACCTTATCAAACCAGAGAACAGTGGTGGTGAAAAGCGTCATCAACTTGATGATATCTGGGAAGACCTACGTGGTTGGGGGCAAGAGAAGCATGTCACAATCATATCAGCATCACAAACAAACCGTACCAGTGCAGATGTTGAATTTATCAGGGACATACATGTTGCTGAGGATTACAGCAAGATTGCAAAGTTAGATATTGCCATAGGCTTATGCCAAACTGATGAAATGAAAGAGCGTGGGATAATGAATATAAACAAAGTTGCTCATCGCCACAAAGAATATGTGCAGAGCCATGTATGCACAGTGTTGCAGGAAATGACTCACCAACAAAGTACGTTGGACTCAGAGTTTGTTTCCATGTAGTAGTATTTGTAGAGTTGTGTAGTAAAAAAGTGAACAGTATGTTAAAAAAGTGTTGACACCTATTACTCTTGGTGTTATATATAACGCATACAGTTTGAAAAGGCGTATAAAGCATAGTGCTGACAGTGCCTTAATTAAGAACGTCATATTAAATGACAGAAGCGGAGGAAGCAAAAGAAATGAAAGCCCTTAAAGAGTACGACCTCAAAATGAAAGACCTCAAGGCAGTTATCAAGTCCTTGAATGAGTCTGACCTGCTGAAAGAAAACGTCAAAGTAACAGGTAAAGGAGACGTTGTACTGTTGAGCTTCTTGGATGCCCTTGACGGTATGTCTGATGAAAACCTTGAAAACTTGCCCAAAGATGTTGCTGCATACTATGAAGCATTGCCACAGGCTGTTTTCGATGACTCAGGTGCCTCTGATGAGCCTGAAGAAGCTGATGAGCCTGAAGAAGCTGATGAGCCTGAAGAAGCTGATGAAGGTGATGAGCCTGAAGAAGCTGAAGAAGCTGATGAAGGTGATGATGAAGGTGATGATGAAGGTGATGATGAAGGTGACGACGCTGGTGATGATGAAGGTGACGACGCTACATCTGAGTGCCCCATGTTTGGCAAGGGATGCAATGAAAAGGAAGATGATTGCAAAACCTGCAAGAAAGATTTCCCTGCTGAGTTCAAAGCATGTAAGGCTGCGACCAAAAAGGCTAAGGCTAGTAAGCCTAAGAAATCCACTGGTACCCCTAAACTCCGCACACGTTACGGTCACATCGCTGGTTCAATGAGTGGTGATATTGACAACATGCTTTGGAAAGGTATGAAGCTCAAAGCAATGGCAAAGAAACTTGCCAAAGACCATAAGCGTGAGGAGAAAGCTGCTCAAGCTAAAATTCGTGGTCACATCAAACATCTTGAGAACAATAAGGGTATCAAGGTATCCGATAAAGATGATACCCTGAAAGCAAAGAAAGAATTTGCTGAAGGTTATGACAAGAATAACACCAAGTAACATATATTGATCCTGGTATAAACAAAGGGTGGCTGATTCATTCAGCCATCCTTTTTTCGATTCATAGGCTATAGGAGGTCTAAATGTCAAGTATTACTGATTTTGTTTCTATGTTGGAAAGCGTTCACCTACAAGGTGTCAACGAAGAATGTGTTGTAACAATAGCTGACGAGCAGGCTTCTGTTATGGCTATGGATATGACTTCATCCCTGTATGTTCAATCATCTGCTGCCTTTGATCATGAAGATGATCAGTTTGGTGTTGGTGATCTCGCCCTGTTCATCAAGTACCTCAAATCCTATGCTGGTGTTGAAGTAGAATTCACACGCAGTGACAACAAGCTGAAGATCAAACCTGCTGGTGGAAGTGTTACCAATTACCTGCTCAGTGAGGTTGACCTTATTCCAACGTATGATTCTGAATGGGAAGGTGAGGACAAAGCAACTGAATGTATTGAAGAATACAGTGGCAAACCAACTACCCTCCGTGTTGACCGTGTTGACGAATTCCTCAAACTGATGGGCTTGTTTAGTCCAAACAGCATCAACCTTACTGTGAACAAAAAGGGTGCCATCTCAGTGCATGGTGGTAATCAAACTGAGCATCAATTCGATATTGAACTCGGCAAGTCAAAGTGTGGTGCGTGTGATCTCAAGGTATACGGTCCTCATTTTGTGGCTGTGCTTGGCTCACTTGATTTTGAAAAGAAACCTGTCATCTACATTCAGGATGAACAGCCCATTACTATTGTCAATGGTGGTGACAACTGGATTCTCAGCCCACTTGACAGTGACGAGTAAGGAGATTTACCTTGGCCTTAGATAATTACATTTGGTTTGAAAAGCACCGCCCCCTACAGTTGAAGGACATGTCCCTCAACAAAGACCACCGTACTGCTTTCAAAAAGTTTATTAAAGATGGTGAAGTACCTCATCTGCTTTTAGAAGGTCCGCAGGGCAGTGGTAAAACGACTATGGCGTACATACTCATGGAACAAATCCCGTGCATACGCCTAACCCTCAATGCTTCTGGTCAAGACAGGGGTATTGATACCATCCGTGGTAAGGTAAAACAATTCGCAGGTTCACAGGCTTCCAAGGGTAAAATCAAAATCATCCTGTTTGATGAAGCTGATGCCCTGACAGCGGATGCCCAGACAGCCCTGCGTAATACCATGGAAACATACAGCAAAAATTGTCGGTTCATTTTGACCTGCAATTATGTTGATAAGATTATTGGACCACTGCAATCACGCTGTACTCGATTCACCTTTGACCGTTTCCCTAAACGCAAATTGGTCAGTGTGTGTGAAGATATACTCAACAGTGAAAGTATTGAAGATGTAAGCCGTGATGAAATCACAGCCCTTATCAACCGTTTCTACCCTGACATGCGGTCTATTGTGAACAACCTACAATCAGCCTGTGTCAGTGGAAAGTTCAATGCCAAAGCTATTGGCTCCCTCAATGCTGACCCAAAGGAAGTAGTTGACCTGCTGAAAAAGGGTAAGATCATGGATATCCGTAACGCCATTGCAGGTATCACAGACTTTATGTATGTGTACCGTTACATGATGGACGAATGGATACTTGATTTTGAACCAGAGCAGCAGGTGCTTATTGCTCAAATCATTGGTGACTCTACCAGATACACACAACGTGTCCCTGATAAAGAGATTGAATTTGTCAACTGTTGTGCCATGCTTATGGAAGCACTTGAAATTGAGGCTAAGTAGGACGCTGTAAATGCCCCTGTATTGAATTTTTATGGTAAAGCGTGCTTTGGTATTGCTTTATCATAAAAGTTGAACGTAGGGTTAATAACTAAATCGTAGGAGGTATACATGAGTGACCTGTTTGAACAAGTAAACAAAATATGGCAAGGCAGTAGCGATATCAATACAAAAACAAAGCCTGACTCAACATACATGGCTAACAGATTCATTTCCTTAGACCCCAATGGTTTATTGGTGGCTGGTGAACTGAACAGAATGGTGGGTATACACCCCTGCATGGCATTACCCTTCCTTAAATTTAGTACCAAGAACCGCAAAGCCCCCCGTAATAAATACCCTAAAAAGCTCGTCAAGGGTAAGAAGCTCAGTGACAAAAAGAAAGTTGTACTAAAAAGAATTTGTGCTAAGTTCAATGTAGCAGAGTTTCATGGCCTACAGATCATGGGGCTACTTGAACAGCAAGGATTCAAACTTGAGGCGAACGTAGCCAAATGAAACACCTAGACTTGTTCAGTGGGATAGGTGGGTTTAAACTCGCTGCTGAATGGGCAGGGTTTGAGACTGTTGCCTTCAGTGAAATCCATGAATGGTGTGATGGTATACTTGAAGAACACTGGCCTGAGATACCAAACATAGGAGACATACGTGATGCCGACTCAGAAGAAATTATTAGGGACTATGGAAATATTGACCTTATTACGGCAGGAGTGCCGTGCCAACCTGCAAGCCTCGTCGGTGAACGACAAGGGGTTGCCGATGATCGCTGGCTTTGGCCAGAAACGCTCAAACTCATCTCAGAAATTAAACCCAGATGGTTCGTTGGGGAGAATCCAAGAGGAATCCTCAACCTCAATAACGGGGATAAGTTCTTTGGTATCATCGACTGGCTTAGAAATGAAG
>QNEY01000158.1 GCA_003645385.1 Gammaproteobacteria bacterium
ATATTGGGTTGTATTATAGAATCCAGCAGTTTGACTATTAGCACCACCAACAGGCTGAGCAGAGCCATAAGACACAGACACACCATCAACAGTACGGCCAGTAACACTCCCAGATACACCAGCACCACCTCCAGCAGAGCCTTTATTGGCCATGGCTAAATAATGGGCAGCCAAATAAGCCTGCCCATTATCAAAATACTTTCCCCACACCTGTTCATCCATAACCAAAGCGGCATCATTCAAAAAAATCTGAATAAAGGAATCATCAACATCAGCATACTCAGGGAATCTCACCTTGAATTGTGTAGGGTCAGTAGCCATTACTTGGCAACCTCATCAGCTTTTGAAGCATCTTTAACAGCCAATAGTTTGCCCATTTCAGCTTGAAGATTAGCAAGTTGCTCTTTAAGCTCCTTGCTTTCTTTGCCGCTGTCTTTGGCCTCAGCTTCTGCTTTTACTAGCTTATCCTGAGCAGCTTTAAGAAGTTTGGCAGAGTTGTTTAGCTTGTCATTCTTCTTTTTTGCCTCAGCAGCTTCCTTTGCTTCTTCCTTTGCCAAATCACCCGGCTTAAGAATAGACAAACTGGCCTTAGCTAGTGCCATTGCTGCTGGATTATTCTTGATATAAATGTCAAGATTTTTTAAGTCTACATGGTTAAAGCCAGGCAACAACCGTAATGGCTGAGCCTGAACAGATTTTAATACAAGCACTTTGCTTTCGTTATTTTTTACTACAATCATCAGTTTGCCTCCTGATTATTAAATGCCATCCGCATATCTGGCAGAACCAGGGTAACGGAACTCAACACCTGAGAGTTTGAACTCACCAGGAACTTCAAAACCACGACCTTTTCGTTGTGGCTCAGTAAATCGTAATGGCATTGGGATATGAAAGACAACTTTTTCCACATCTTTTGTGTAAGCCATCATTCGATCAGTAGCACCCGCACCCGCACCAGCTAACTCAGAGACTGGAATAACATCAGACTCAGAATTTAAGTAAGGGCTATTTGCCACAATATACTGGAGAATAGTCATATCACTATTGTCACTGCGAGGGGTGGAAGCAATATAGCTCCACTGGGCAGTCGGTAGCAACAGAGTATCAGCACGCTCAACTTGCAAAGAATCAACAAATACATCAGCAAGAGTATCATTGATATCAAACAAGATTTGGGCAGGTGTCTTATTTACCCATGCAGTCCCACTTCCAGGGTTTACAACAGTAGCAGCCGTAACATTGGTATTGTTAATAAAGCCTGGAAGATTATGAGCAGTATCACCTGTCATAGATGTTGACTGAGCCAACTCTTCATAAGCCCGGCGAGCAGCATTTGCCTTCATTTGGGTAAGAGGTTTTCCAAGATGAACAGCTTGTCGAAGCTCCTCATCAGAATACTCATAACCAGTTGCGGCAAGCTCTACAGGAACAACAACCTTGTCAGTTCCAACTTCTGCAATTGGGACATCAAGAGATTTTGAGCCAACAAACTTAGCAACTCCCCGGCCATCCATGAAGAAATAAGTAACAGACTCAGCCCATTCACCAGCTTCATTAGAAACTGGAATGATGTTTGGATAAGTAATATTTTTGTATTTGACTTCATACATCTTACTCTCAATATGAGTAAGTTGAGATACCAAATAGCCTAGACCAGTAGCAGCATCAATTGAGTATTTCTTTTTCACTGTCTACCTCCTTTATAGTTGAACAATGGCTAGTCCACCAGCCACAGCAGTAGTTTCAAAAGTAGCACCAGCAATTTGAGTTGCATCAGTACCATCAGCATCAGTACGAAGAGCACCAAACTTCTCTGCACCAGTAGCCACATGTCGGAAATAAACATCATCCCCTGGCACACAAGCATCCTCTGTGACAACCCAAATCCGCCCTTTTCTAAGAATATTCATCTCTGAATTTTCTTCATAAAGATGCTCATCAGAAGCATTAGCAACACCAGCAGTGGTGAACTCTGTGATCCCCAAGAAATCAACAGAACCAGCAGCAGGTAATAGTGCTTGATTATCACCAGTGCCACGGACAACCGCCTTGCCATATTCAAAGTCACTATCTTCCGCTGTCTTTGAGATAATATCAACTAGACCAAGGTCTGCTCGTTGCCCTTCTTGTGCAACAACTTGTTCAGCAGTATATGCTGTTTGAACTGGACACATAATTAAACCTCCAGGCCAATGCTGGCCATATATTTGTCACGAGCAGAATCACGAGTTACTTCTGCACCTGCTTTATCTTTAGTAAAATCTTTGCCCAGATTATCCATAGACTTTTTAGCCTTGGATGCTTTGGCAATGGCCATATCATAAGTTGCAGTCACATAATCAACTGACTTTCCATCAAGGGAAATATCAGGAAATACATGATCAACTACAGCAGCCATAACCTTATTAGGGCAGCCACAATCAGGCATATTATCACCAATCACCAAAGTAGCATCAGCAATAAGCTTTGCCCTTTTGGTAACTAGTTCATTGAGTTGGTCATCTGACAAAACATCTTTGCTGACAACTTCTTTTTCAGCTTCCGCTTTGTCTTTTGCCTTCTCAGCTTCTTCTTTATCTTCCTTTGACTTCTCAAGCTTCTCAGCAAAAGCGTTTTTCTCAGCATCATGACTAGCCATTAACTTAGTTACGGCTTGTGCAAGCTGCTTGTCTGAGACATCGTATTCGATGCCATCAATTGTGATGATCATGGGTGTTCCTCCTTCGTCATCAGTTGTTATTTTACAAGCAGGGCCACAACGACCAGCCTGCACTACTGCTAAATGATTACCTCTTATATCCGTTTGGATAAACTCATATTTAGCCCCTTGGTATTCACCAACTTCCGGCTTTAAATCATGACCATATCCAACGCTTACTTCAACTTTGCCATCTTGTATCTTTTTAATCAAGGTCTTATCTGTAATGACCATTGCCCCTGTCAGGACACCTTGGTCTTTTGCCATTCCTGAAACTTGCCCCATCTGCAATTCTTTTACATTATCAGTGGTCACTGGCTCTGATGGGTGATCATCAGTAACAATCATATTCTCGAAGCTGGCAACAGCATCAGGGCTAAACACCTCATCAGGTGATCTAAAAACACCAATCTTATCCAAAGCCCTATCAACAAGTCCCAGTTCATAGCCCCAATAATCTTGAACACCTGTCCTAGCAAGTGTTACTGGGGCTTTTAAAAAGCCTGTACTTTCGTCTAGGGTAGCTTTAAAAGTTGCACTATCACTGCTTATCAGACCCTCAGTGCTGTTCTTTTTAGCTAGTGCCAGAGCTTCTTTTTTCTTCATACTATCTCACCTCATCCAGAAAAGGTAATGATTGGGCTAAAGCTGCAACGGCAATTTGACACGACCGTTGCCGATGTGTTATAGTTGCCAGAAACAGTTTGAAGATTATAAACATGCCCATTAAAATTCCTAGTTCTATTATCAATGATGCTATCGAGCTTATAACCGATGGTTTCTCCCTCGCGCACTGTTCCGAAAAATTTGGCTTTGGGGCTGACTCCCTCTCGCGAAATATCCGCAAGACAGGGTTTGTTATTCCGGCCAGACCTGCCAAGGTTCGCGGAAAGTTTGACCATCTCCTTGTTGATGACATCTTGGCCATGTACCAAAGCGGCAAAAGCGAAAACGCAATCGCTAAACATTTTTGCGCTTCCCGGTCCGTTATCCGGCGGAAACTCATAGCTGGCGGTGTTACACCACGAACCCAAAGCGAAGCCGAAAAGCTCAAGTGGAGTCAAATGGACGAGCAGGCGAGACGTAATCAAGTCAAAAAAGCCCATCAAGCTGTTACTGGAAAACCCGCTAAAAAATCCAGATGTGTCGCTGCCGCTATTACAAGAGAGAAACGGCAAATTCCTTATTTTATCGGCCCTGGGGAAATTGAGCTTTGCAATCTTCTCTCTGAGAAGAGGATTGACTTCATTCGCCAAAAGGCTATCGATATTTATAATGTTGACATCGCTATCGGAAATGTCGCCATGGAACTTACCAACGACATTGGAAGATACACAATGTTCAACCCCCGCCAAATCAAACGCTCTAAAAATATCCTCGAAAGAGGTTTTATAACTCTGGCTGTTGAGTTCCCCAACACAGTTGCCCTTCTCAATTGTGCGGACGATATCATCGCCACGGTTGATGAACTGCGCGGGCTTGATACCTTTTGTTGTGAATATTGGGTGCTTCGGTGTTATTCTCAAGACTTCTCCATCGTCAAAAACAAGCTCGGTCAATTTTCCAGCATACCATCGCCTATAAAGTTTTTCACAAAAAGAATTATTATCAAGATATGAATCACCAGGCAAGCAATTAATTTCTTCCCCAGGCTTAATGGTTTTACCATCACAGCTAGAGTAAAGGCCCTTGCTGATATTGTATTCCTTCCCATTCCGCTTAACATGGCACTCTCTAACACTTTCATCTTCGCTAGTTCGCCAAATCCCTCTTGTTATCCCTAGGTTTTCTGACCGCCTCTGGCTAATCTGGGCGTTTAGGGTGCTAACTTCATTCCTTGCTATGGTCCTTATTCTATTAGCCAGCTTGCTATTTGCTGACCCTGTTCTTGCTGTTATCTTTTTAGCTATCTCACTAAATCTAGTACCTTCAATCACACCATTATTGACAATGGTTTCAACAGACTTAAGGTACTCTTCCGGAAGAGATTTTATCAAACTAACATTTTTATTAACAGACAACTC
>QNEY01000159.1 GCA_003645385.1 Gammaproteobacteria bacterium
GGTTTACATACTATAGCCCCATTATTTGCGTCATAAATACCATCTGAACTATAAGCTAAAGCACAACCTTTTTCAGTGCCTAGATTTATTAATACACCTTCATATCCCCCTGAACCATCACCTAAAGCAATAACATTACCTTTAGTATCTAAATTACCGCCTAGCTCTGGCGTAACATCCTCGACTATATTTAATAGCCATGATTCGCCCGTTATATCAATAGCGTCATGCTGATGTGCTACGGGAGTTCTGGCATCACTTAACCTTGAATCGTTACCCTCGCAAACTGTATCGGAACTATTGCCAAATGCACTATTGAAAGCATCAAGTTTAGGATTAATTTCAGGCTCTTTAGCATCCAATTCAGTTTGTAGATTGTTTATCGTTGAAATGTCTTGATTGTGAGCATTTGGATCGCGTGTATCGCTCAGTCGTGCGTCATCGCCCTGACAAACTGTGTCAGGGCTGGAGCCATAGTTTTTATTAAAAGACGTGTTTTTTGGGTTTATAACCGGCTCTTTAGTTGCAAGAAAACCATCTATCTGGGTTTGATCGTACTTATCTAGATCGCTTATTTCTGACTCTGTGTGTGTGTGAGCAAGGGGATCGCGGTCATCACTTAATCTTGCATCATTACCAACACAAACCTCTGTGGCCGTTGTGCCGAAATTTTTATTATATGCGGTTAATGGGGTTACTGTATCCTCTTTAGCATCTAAAGCGGTTTCTAGTCCTGTAATTGAGTCAAGCGGATGTGCGTCCGGCTCGCCCCTGCCACCTAAAGTATTATGTGCGCCCACCCCAATGGCTTGAAAATCACCCGCAACAGTTGAATAATTACCACCCAGACCAACTGTTATGTCTTTTGGCCCTAACCATGAATATGAAACACCTTGTCCGTTAGCAAAAGTGACTGAGTAATTTGGCAGTATTTTTAACGCTGTACCATTTGCATAATTATGGCCTGTCCAGTCCATTGCATTGACATCAAGATGTATATCTTCGGGTGCTGCGGCAATGTGATCGGCAACAGCGGCAAACTCGACTATACCCGAACTGGATACTATTTCATCAAGTGCTGCCTGCACTTCCATGGCAGTTAAGCCAGAAGATGCGTTATCATAAGTGATTGTAGTGGCAGGCTGGTCGTGAGCATTTGGATCGCGGTTGTCGCTCAATCTTGCGTCATTGCCCTCTGTTACTGTGTCGGCAATTGAACCAAAGTTTTTATTAAAGGCGGTATTTTTTGTGCCGATAGAGTCCTCTTTTGTTGATAAAAGAGTGTCTACTTCTCCCTGGCTGTATTTGTCTATACTAGCCTCGGTATAGTGTATTGTTAAATCAGATTTATGCGTTTCAGTATCATTTGTTATTGCGCCAGTTATAACCTGAGCTATTTGAATTGATTCAGCGGTGAAGTTGATGTGTGATGTTGTGCCTAAATGGTTGTCCTGTACGGCGTCACGGGTTAATGTTGCACCGGTAACTGTACCGACTCCAACCTCCCATGAATTACCATCCCCCAAAATAGTGTATGTTGTTTCTCCGGCAGGGAACGCCCTAAAACTTGCTATTGGTGGTCCAAGTATCACATCACCCGCACCCGCTGAACCTGTTACTTTTATTCTGTTGCTAAAATTCATACATTATCCTGAGCAGTTTGGCTCATTAATTGATATGCGGTCTTCGTATTCAGTAATTGATGTGCGATCTTCATATTCAGTTGTTAGATACCTGTTATCAAATGCTGTGTCTAAATATCTTGGGCTTGTCGGGTCAATATTCGCTGGCGGTGCAATATCAGTTGATATGCCACCAATAAACCCAAATGGCTCAGACCCCAATTCATTTAAAAACAAGAAAGCCATCAGTTAATCACTATGTCAGCACTATCGGCAGATGACACACTACCAAATGAATTAGTGGCTGTCACATCCAATCCCGTAAATGTCCCAGTCACTGTTGGACTACCTGAAATAATGCCATTACTTGTATTAAATATTAAGCCACCAGGCAAAGTGCCAATAATTGAGTAATTCTCTGGCCTCACATCACCCGAATTAAATAAGGGGGCGCATAAATAAAAATATGTTTTGCCAGTTGTCCCGTTAGGCGGGTTAAATGTTTTCCCTGACAATGCAGGTGGTTTTGTTACCACAGGAGCACTATCCATCCCGCCTATTTGTCCGACTGTCGCTTGTGCGTTAATAACTGGCATTATTTTTCCTGCACTCGTAAAATTCCGGTGCGATCTTCAATCCGCCCGTCATTAGTGGTTATCCGGTTTGTGAGTTTGTATGTCATCCCAGCAAGACCACCGGACACCCAAAAAGAAGTGGTTTGGCCTCCTTCATTAACTCCGTCTGACTCAATAACCAGTGTTACGGGGTTTTCTGTTGTAGTTATGATCCACTGTGACGCTATTATAATGTCGGTATCAGATAACCATTCAGCCCACTTCCGGCCATAATCAACTACTGAATCTGGATCTTTCGGTACTAGAAATTCTTGAAACGCCATAATAATCCCAAAATGTTTTTATATAATATACGCTTAAACAAATTTTACTTCAAATAAGTCAGGAACTTGCTGCCCAACTGGAAATTCATAGTCAATCATATAACCAAATGCGGTCGTTATATGTTGGTAATCCGTTTCTTCTTCCAGGAATGAAGAACCTTTTTTATACTGGACAGTGGACAAACCTTTGTGTGTGTACGGGCATAACTGAGTATTGACAAATAATGTAACTTCACCCGCTGCATTTTTGACCTTTGCCCTGACCGCATTTTGCCTATCCTTTATCGCTGGGGCTTTTCGTTTAACCCGTCTGGTGAATTTCCAATTATTCAGCCTTAAAACATCTTCCATATCAGTATAGTCTGATGCATGGCCGTGTTTTTCACCTGCCCTGCCTGCTGGATCGCCATAAATAATAACATTTTTATTTTGGTGATTCTTATACCGTTCAACAAATTCCATTGCTGATTGTCTTGATACTGCCGATGTTAATATAATTTCATCCAGCATGTAAATATCATCGCCTCGTCTAACCCCAATCCCATTTGACATAGGCGTGTAGTTGAAGTCATGATACCACAATAACTGCTCATGCGGTTTTATGGCTTCATTAGTATAATTCTCTTTTGAGTAATCCTCATATATGCGCCCTGTGGCTGTTTCAAAGCTGGCTTCATATTCCTGTTTATACTGTTTTGTACTCATTGATCGCTTGGCTGATGCAATAATATCATCCGGCAAAATATCGGCGCTTATCCAGTGGTATGCTTTCCAATCTGGATCATTGGCTGATGATGCATACTGGTACAACTCGAAATAATCATTATTTAACCCTTCTGGTACACCGATAAGCCAACACCATGCTTTATAATCAGGTCTTGTTGGATTAAAGGTATCAAGAGCAGGGCGTATATTTAACGCCCATGAGTCCGTTTTTACGTTTGCAATCTCATCTATTATACCACCTGACCAGAATGTACCCTCCATCCTTGCTGGCACGTCAAGCCCGATTATATGGATTTGTGTATTATTAGGTAAATAGATTATTAGATTTGATTCTGATGGTGACTTTATATGTGATGATGAAAAAGTGAGTAACTTTAAATCATCCCACCATATCTTTTTTGCTTGATCTCTTGTTGGAGCAGCAGCAAAATACATTTCATCACCATTATTTAATGCTTTATGCGCTAAATACCTTTTTGCCCTTTCGGATTTTCCCGAACGCCTCCCGGCTGGAACAATCTTAAATCTCACATCGTCATCTATTAGTTTTCTTTGTACAGGATGCTCTTTTAAGTCATACCATCTACTTAAAGAGCGATTTAATAATAGGTTACCCATAGAATTTATTACTTTTTGATAAGTTTTTATGGGCTGGTAATATTTGCAGATTATCTATGCAATGAAGGCCACAAACAATTTTATTTGATAATGGGACAATATGATCAACATGCACATCATTACCCATATATCTAAAATATTGTGCTGTTCTATATATAAACTCTATTAAATCGGTTTCGTGCCATGACGGGGAAGCATTTAACTTTAATGCCCTTCTTTTGCTCGCGGATCTTGTTGCTATGTGTCTATTGTTTGATTTGTATATTTTGGATCGGGCTGCAATTTCCTTTTTATGTGTACCCCTGTATAACAAAGATCTTATTTTTTCTTTATTAATATTGTTTTTATAAAGAACTCTGTTTTTTGTATTTATCGACTCTCTATTGTTGTCCCTATATTCCGCGTCCTTTGCTTTTATAATATCCTTGTTTTTCCGCTTGTATTCATTTCTGACCGACTTAACTCTATCTTTATTGCTATCAGACCATAATTTAACGGCAGATTTACATTTCTCTTTATTATTATCTCTGTACTTCTTTTCTGTTATCTTTCGTTTTTCTTTATTGTCTTCAGCCCATTTTGTAACTCTTAATTTAATCTTTTCTTTGTTGTTCTGATAATAATCTTCTCTACAGCAAATACATTGAGAATCTATTCCAGATTTATTCCACTTAACAGGCTTAAACTCGACTGTGGATTTTATGTATTTGCATTTAGTGCATGACTTGTTTTTCATACTGGTAATTTTCCAGACAATGCGGAAAGTGCTGCTATTAGATTTTCAACTTCGCTTGTTTTATCTTCTTCTTGGTTATCCTTCCATCCAAAGTTACATTTTAA
>QNEY01000160.1 GCA_003645385.1 Gammaproteobacteria bacterium
ACCCAAGACTGGCGAGTATTTGCTAATGTTGGCTTACTTAGAGCAACCTTTGAAGAGTATATTGATCCTGATGGTATTGATGCCGATGGACGCGACCAAGCGCATGCCCCTCGCTACCAATTTTCCCTAGGTGCCGATTATTATCTAGGACAACATTGGACATTCCATGCCAATGTTGAGGGTAAAGATGAGTTCTACTTCTCTGATCGCCACAATGCCAAATCAGACTCCTATGCCCTGGTCAATGCCAGTGTTGAATATGCCCTTGAATCGTGGCGTTTAAACCTTTGGGGACGTAACTTATTTGATGAAGACTATGCCACCCGAGGCTTTGGTAGCTTTGGTAATAACCCTGGCAATGGTTATCAAACAGAAACCTATACCCAACAAGGTGAACCACGTATTATTGGCTTAACTTTAAGTTATGATTATTAGGAATTAATGATGCGAATTTCTGTTGATATTAGTTTATATCCGCTTAATGAAAACTATGTTGAGCCCATTCTGAGCTTTATTGATCAGTTAGAAAATAATCCGAAGATCTCGGTGAAACGTAATAGTTTAAGTACCCAGATCTTCGGTGAATATGCTGATGTGATGTCGTGTTTGAATCGTGATATTGAAGCGGTATTTACCGCCTTGCCTGAAAGTATTTTTGTGTTGAAACTGGTCGGCATGGATCGTGAACATGTGGTTGACTAAGCCCACAGATTTCACCCCTTCAAACAAGGTTTTTATCCTATGACAATAGTAATAGATGCACTATTTTCCCTATCAAGTTGGGAGGTTATCGCCTCCCTACTTGGCATAGGCTATGTAATCCTCGCTACACGAGAATCCCAGTGGTGCTGGCCTTTAGCTTTCATCAGCACTTTGATTTATACCATTCTGTTCTGGGAAGGCCAATTGCCTATGCAGGCATTGATGAATTTTTATTATATGGGAATGGCTATTTACGGTTATCTACTGTGGCGTAAACATGGCAACATTGATGATAACTTAGCCATTAGCAGCTGGTCTTGGTCACAACAGGTATTATTCCTAGCTATTGGAACCGTATTAACTATTGCTACAGCCAGCTACCTAAATTCTATTACAGCTTCACAAAGTCCTTACCTTGATGCTGGCGTAACGGTATTTTCAATACTCAATACCGTATTGATGGCTCGTAAAGTATTACAAAACTGGTTGTATTGGATTGTGATCGATACCGCTGCCATTGTGCTATATGCCCAAAATGGCTATTACGCCACCATCGTCATGTATAGCGTGTATTTAATATTGGCCGTAATTGGTTTTATCAGCTGGCAAAACTTGTACAAGCAACAGACTATTTGACTCTGTTAGCAGATCATTCTGAACTATGATATGTTTTGTAGTGATTGGCACAAGAACCCCTTCGATATAAATTATTCTGGTTCTGAATCCATAAGGAAATGTTCATGAAATCAGGAATATATTTTTTAATAATCTTCGCAGTCACCCTGATGTTAATTACTGGGTGTGCGGGGCCTTCAACAAAATCATCCCAACTCGATCAGTCATTAGTTGAAAGCGAACGTGAAAAACAACGCGAAATAGCCTTAACACAATTTCAAAAAAAACAAATACGGCTATTACAAGTTAGTTATCCATTACTTACTGCTGCATCTGGTTTATGTGAAAAAGAAGATGAACCCTTACGTGCTGGAGTAGGATTAACTGTTAGAAGTAAATATTCATATGTTAAGGATATGCAAGACACGGCAGCGCGCATATTTAATTTGGGTGAAACACCTGAAGTCCTTTATGTTGTTAAGAATTCACCAGCAGAGCGTGCTGGAATTAAAAAAGGTGACTTGATTCTACAAGTAGGTGATCATAAAATCCCTGCTTCTAAAGATGCTTTTATAACCTTAGTTGAAATCTATGCTAAAAAGTTAACTCCGGGAGATTCTGTAGATTTTGTGTTGGAAAATAGTGGCCAACAAAGAATCGTAACAGTACAAACAGAGAAACAGTGTCATTACCTCGTTGCCCTTTCAACTGATGATAGTGTCAATGCATTTGCTAATGGTAACCAAGTTATTATTACTACCGGTATGATGCGTTTTACTGAAACAGATCAGGAGCTATCCAGTGTTGTCAGTCACGAGCTTGCACATAATCTAATGGATCATATGGATGCGAAACAGCTTAATGCTACCGGTGGTTTGGTGCTAGATATTCTCGCTGCTATTGCTGGGGTAAATACTCAGGGAATATTCTCAGATCTAGGGGCATCCGTAAATTCGAAAGAGTTTGAGGTTGAAGCGGATTATGTTGGTTTATATATTATGGCTCGAGCTAATGAACCACTTGATGGGGTCGCTAATTTCTGGCGACGGATGGCTGCTGAACATCCAGGTGCAATAACATCAGATCATATGGCATCACGCCCTTCAACACCGGAACGATTTGTCGCAATCGAGAATACCGTAGTTGAAATTCAGTCTAAACAGCATCGAAATGCAGCCTTGGTTCCAGAATATGATGAAGAAAACAATAGGTCGAGCACACCTGCTAAAACTAACTTGCCAATTGGTTTTAGCAATTAAAGTATAGTCCTGTCCTAGTTATCTAAAATCGTGTTGATGCCTGCATCCAGTTATCAATATTTTTTTCACCCAATACATTCATCATAAACAATAATAATCGGTATGGTTTTCGTACTTGAGTTAAATCGGGTAAAGAATGATTCTTTTGATAATGTTCAGCAAAAAGATTTGCCTGCTGTTCATCTAATAGATATTCCAATAGGACTAATTCCAACTCTCTTGGTCCGTACACAAACGCATCAAGATCAACCAACGCAGATAGGCTACTATTTTGTTGTAAAAACTGATCCCAACGCAGATCTGGCATAATGGGTACAAAATTATCTACTGTACAATTTGCTGCAAGATCAATCACTTCATCTAGCAGCTCCGTCGCAATCATGGACTGGTTCTCAGCTAAAGCTATCAAGGTATCTTGTAGCCGTAGAGGCCATTTCTGTGAATCAAAATCAGCCTGATAAAATCGGCCCCATTTTTTTTGCTCTTGTTGATGCAAATCTCCAATATGGTTAGCTAAACTAATAACCATGTCATCATCTACTTCAATATTAGTTACCATCGCTCCAGGTAATTTTGTTGCCAAAATAAAAGCGTGAGTTTGTGGTGAGCTCGATCCAGAGGAGATGTATTCGGGTATGGCTAACTGACTCAGTGTAGTTACAGTTTCATAAGCCTGATCAATCTTTCCTAACTGCTTTGGTAAATTAACATCAAACAGATTGGCCATGCCCTGCCAAAAAGTTGATTTATCAACCTGATCACTACTGCATATTTTAAGAATTAATTGATCTTGGAAAGTATCACATTGCCATAATTGATGAGTGCTATCTTCATACATTACAGGCAGAGCAGTGACTTGTATTAACTTAGGTAAATCTTGTTGCTGTTCAGAAGACAGATGAGGATAGGCTACCAAGGCAACAAGTCACCATTGGTATGCCAAAATGATCCTGTATTTTCGAGATTGAGTTCTTCCATTCGCATAAGCAGACCTGATGCCGATTCATCAGTATCAATTAAACCACCATGACCAGTCATGTCTGTACGCACCCAACCAGGGTGAAGAATTGCAACAGCAATGCCTAACGGTTTCAAGTCAATGGATAATGATTTACCCGCCGCATTAACAGCAGCTTTTGACATTCGATAACCATAACTGCCACCAGAATCATTATCTGCAATCGATCCCATTCGGCTGGTAATAATGCCAACCTTACTGCCTTCTCCCAAATTCCCTAGCAAAGCTTGTGTTGTCAGTAAGGGACCGAGACTATTGACCTCAAACATACGCTTGCTACTAGTAATTGCACGCTCATCAAGATCATCCATTGAAATACCATCAGCAATACCGGCATTATTGATTAACCAATCAATACGTCGTCCTGCTAGTTTGTTTGCCAAAGCAGCAAGGCTTTTCGGATCGCTGACTTCAACATTTTCAATAACCTCAACACCCAAAGCATTTAGTGCTGTAGAGCTATGCCGACACGTCGCTATAACATCCATACCGCGATGTTGTAATTGGGTGCACAGCTCCAAACCTATGCCACGATTACTACCCGTTACTAATGCTATCTGGCTCATAATCAGTTCCTCATTCGCTTATTTTTATTGCTTTCATTGATTGCAATGTTGGAGATAGGATAACACCTGCTTCAGTCACTATGGCATCAATCAAGATGGCAGGCGTTACATCAAATGCTGGATTTGATGCAGCCACTCCCACTGGTGCAATCTGCTCGCCATTAATCATCGTGACTTCTTGTTGTGACCGTTGTTCAATCGGAATTTCATAGCCATCATGCAATTGCCAGTCTATGGTTGAAGTAGGCGCAACTACCATCATTTTGACATCATGATATTTTGCCAAAACAGCCAACATATAAGTACCGATCTTATTCGCAACATCGCCCTTGGCAGTAATTCGATCAGCACCGACAATTATCCAATCCACTTTACCAGTTGCCATTAATGCTGCGGCAGCTCCCTCCGTTTGTAAGGTCACCGGAATATTATCTTGTTGTAATTCCCAAGCGGTTAAACGTGCCCCTTGTAACCAAGGACGTGTTTCATCTGCATAAACATGTTGTATTTTGCCATCTATAAATGCTTGTCTGATCACACCCA
>QNEY01000161.1 GCA_003645385.1 Gammaproteobacteria bacterium
AACATAAATAGTTTAAAAAAAGATGGCTATAAAATCCCATCATCATCATTTAATAAATTATCAAGATTATTAAGATGACCACGTATCTTTTCGCGACCAGCTAATTTTTCTTGTGCAGCAATTGGTAAGTCAGTAAATAAAATGACCTTATTCTCGATCAAGGTGTTGATTAGATCGTCTAAGACACGGATGAGAGTTATGTCTGATATTGATAAAGCTGACAGTACATCTTCACTATTGGATGATTTGACCAAATATTCGATAAGCTCAGGAGAATCTAAAGATAAATATTCTTGATTATCAGCTTGTGGTGCCTCAAAAACAGCTATAATTTTGCCAGCTTCATTTCGTTGGATATATGCCATAATGTAGTGTCCAAGACTGATGTATTAATTAGAAGTATCATAATTTAAATTAATCAGGGTTTACAGTAATTAAAAAAACTGTGAAACTTATATATTAAATGACTAATACTGCATGGAATTAGATTGAGTGGCAAGTCAAGAGCAAAGATCAGAATGGAATACGGCAGACAGTAGAAATACACTCGATGATTCTTTGTTGGGTTGTTTGACTGTCCTCACTAAAATTCTTAATAAACCACATAGTGCAGAGTCACTAGTTGCTGGCTTACCACTGGTTGATAATAAGTTAACTCCAAAATTATTTATCCGTGCTGCCGAGCGAGCAGGTTTATCTTCCAAAGTAGTCAAACGGCCGTTACGTAAAATTTCTAATTTAGTCATGCCAGCAGTATTACTACTGGAAAATAGTACTGCGTGCATTGTTTTAGAAATAAAAAGTGGAATGGCTAGGCTCATTTTTCCCGAAACTGGCGATGGTGAAGCAGAAGTATCATTGCAGGATTTAGATAAACGATATACTGGTTTTGCAATTTTCATTAAACCTGTACATCATTTTGATCGACGCACTGAAAATAGTGAACTTCCTCGAACAAATTACTGGTTCTGGGGAACAATTGCTCGGTTTTGGCCAATTTATGCTGAAGTATTTATTGCTTCAATTCTAGTAAATATCTTTGCATTAGCATCACCATTATTTATCATGAATGTCTATGACCGTGTAGTACCCAATCATGCGATAGAAACCTTATGGGTACTGGCAATTGGTGTTGCAACAGTTTTTGTATTCGATTTGTTACTGAGAGTATTACGCGGATATTTTATTGATATGGCTGGGAAAAAGGCTGATGTCATATTATCGGCTACAATTTTTGAAAAAGTGATGGGGATTAAAATGTCATCACGTTCAAATTCGGTAGGCTCATTTGCAAATAACTTGCATGAATTTGAAACATTCCGAGAATTTTTTACCTCAACAACCTTGACTACATTTGTAGACTTACCGTTTGCTTTGTTGTTTATATTTGTTATTTGGTCTATTGGTGGGGAATTGGCATATGTACCTTTGGCAGTGATACCTTTAGCGGTTGTTGTAAGTTTGATTATTCAAATTCCATTAGGTCGAACGATTAAAAATTTATTTAGGCATTCAGGGCAGAGAAGTGCGACCTTGATCGAGACACTGACGGGGCTAGAGACTATAAAAAGTTTAGCTGCGGAATCTCCAGTTCAAAGAAAATGGGAACAGACAATTGGTTTTATTTCCAGATATGGACAACGTGCACGAATTTTATCATCGATGGCAGTGAATTTTACTGTTTTCTTACAACATATGGCATCAGTGAGTATTGTTGTATTTGGTGTATACAAAATAGCTCAAGGCGATCTTACAATGGGTGCCTTGATCGCGTGCACAATCTTAACCAGTCGGTCATTGGCACCTCTTGGTCAAGTGGCTGGTATTTTGACTCGATATCATCAATCAAAAGCAGCATTATCTTCGTTAAATCACTTAATGAATCTCCCTGTTGAGAGGCCTTCAGGACGGGAATTTCTTCATCGACCAAACTTTAATGGAGCGATAGAATTTAAAGATGTGACATTCCGTTACCCCGATCAACAAATGGATGCACTTTCCAATATTTCATTTACTATTCAGTCTGGTGAAAAGGTCGGATTTATTGGCAGAATTGGTTCAGGAAAGAGTTCGGTTGAAAAATTGATATTAGGACTTTATGAACCAAGTGATGGTGCAATATTGCTTGATGGTACTGATATAAGGCAGATTGACCCGGTGGACTTACGTAAAAATATTGGTTATGCACCACAAGATGTCGTACTGTTCTTCGGCAGTATTCGTGACAATATTGCTTTAGGGAAACCTTTTGCTGCTGATGATGATGTACTACATGCAGCAAAAATAGCTGGTGTTACGGAGTTTGTTAATCGTCATCCTTCAGGTTTTGATATGCCTGTGGGTGAGCGTGGAGAAGGTTTGTCGGGTGGGCAACGCCAGAGTGTTGCAGTCGCTAGAGCTTTGCTGCTTGAACCCTCCGTATTAGTGTTAGATGAACCTACAAATGCAATGGACAATAGTACTGAGGAAGTATTTAAAGAAAATTTAGTAGAGACTTTGGCTGACAAGACACTACTATTAGTGACTCATAAAGCATCTTTGTTAAGTTTGGTAGATAGGCTCATTGTCTTAGATCAAGGTCAATTAGTAGCCGATGGTCCTCGAGAACAAGTCTTAGAAGCCCTTAAGAAAGGGCATATTAAAGTGTCAAAAGGATAGTTTTATGGCACATACGAAACGTGTTCATCCGGATGATTCTGAATTTATGTCTGAAGTTAGTGCTGCTACTTTGGAAGCAGCGCATCGTGGAGGCCATTCTTTATTGCTGATAACGCTGATATTCTTTTTGGTTGCAGGATGGTGGGCCTATGAAACAACACTTGATGAGGTGACTAGAGGTAATGGTAAGGTCATACCATCCAGTAAAGTCCAAGTTATCCAAAATTTGGAAGGTGGAATTCTAGCAGAAGTGGCTGTTCGAGAAGGTCAGATTGTTAGAAAAAATCAGGTGCTACTCAAAATTGACGATACGCGTTTTGCCTCATCATATAGAGAAACGCAGCTTAAATATTATGAATTGCTCGCACGGAGTGCTCGCCTTAAAGCAGAAAGTGAAGGTGGTCAATATAAAGTACCTCAGGAAATCATTGATGCGCAACCAAAATTAGCTGCTAATGAACAGGCTTTGTATGCATCTCGCCAATTAGAGTTGAAATCATCAATTCGAGTACTCAAACAACAAGAGGCACAACGTCAGCAAGAGCTTATTGAACGACAGGCACGGCAGTCACAGTTAAAACAGAGTTATGAGTTGAGTGACGAAGAACTACAGATGTCTGCACCATTAGTTGATGCAGGTGTGATGTCTGAGGTGGAATTATTGCGCTTGAAACGGACTGTCAATGATTTATATGGTGAAATGGTGGCCAACCAACTTGCTATTCCGCGGATTCGATCGGCATTAAAGGAAGTCAAACAGAAAATTGAGGAATATATTATTAGATTTAAGACTGATGCGGCAGGTCAGTATAGTGAGGTAGATGCTGAGTTAGCTAGGACGAAAGAGATGATATTTTCATTAAAGGATAGAGTCACACGAACTCACGTTCGGTCTCCTGTTGACGGGACAATTAATCAATTAAAAATTAACACAGTTGGTGGTATTATTCAGCCTGGTATGGATTTGATTGAGATTATACCGATAGAGGACAACTTGTTAATTGAGGCAAAAATAAGACCTGCTGATATTGCCTTTTTACATCCAGGCCAGGAAGCAGTGGTTAAATTGACGGCCTATGACTTTTCAATTTATGGTGGCTTGCCAGCAAAATTAGAGCGTATAAGTGCTGACACAATTACTAATGATAAGGATGAAAGTTTTTATTTGATTTATCTTCGTACGGAAAAGAACTATATTGATAGTAATAAAGGTAGATTGGTTATCATTCCTGGAATGACTACTAGTGTAGATATTTTAACAGGTAAGAAAACAGTGTTAGATTACTTGTTAAAACCAGTATTAAAAGCTAAACACCAGGCTTTAAGAGAAAGATAATATTAAATGGCATTAACGACAGACATGGCTAAAACGATACTTTATGTGGCAAATCCATATGAGAAATTTCGTAATTTAATTAGTCTTGCTTTGTCTGATAATTATGCACCATCATTTTACGACACTATGGATGAATTATTAATAGCTGCTGAGCAGGAGCAACCAGATTTAATTTTATGCCACCAATGCTTGATTGAGGCTGAACAGTCTACGGCTCTAGAAACACTTTTAACAGCTACTCCAGATAGTAAAATCTTAGTGTATGGACCAAGGCAGCCAATAGATGTACAAATCAATGCTCTAAAACATGGTGCTCGTGGTTATTTTGATAGTTCCCTGCCGATCTCAAAGTTAGATGATGCATTACAGGGAGCACTACATGGCGAAGTATGGGTCGAGCGTCATGTTATTTCAGGTTTGATTGATGAGTTATCACATATTCCTGAAATCACCCAAGAGCAACGCGAATCGGTAGATTTATTAACACCAAAAGAGTTAGAAGTTTCAAAATATGTGAGTCATGGTGCTACCAATAAAATGATTGCCCACAATATGGCGATTACTGAGCGTACAGTTAAAGCACATTTGACTACCATTTTTCATAAAATGAATATCACTGATCGTTTGTCTTTAGCAATATTCTTTCGTGATTTGCGAGAATAGTCTTTTTTAATTCACTATGATATCCTACTTAATACAATAGCTT
>QNEY01000162.1 GCA_003645385.1 Gammaproteobacteria bacterium
ACAAAGCATTTCACCGTAAATTTCCTTATTTTCAACAAATTAGCTAAAATAGCGCGTTGTTTTGAAGAAATATAATGGATAGATCATGAATAAACCTGTAGTCGGCGTCGTCATGGGCAGCAATAGTGATTGGCCTGTTATGCAAAAAGCAGTCGAACAACTTGAATTTTTTGGTGTACCTTTTGAGGCCAAAGTTGTTTCAGCACACCGCACCCCAGACTTGCTAACAGACTATGCTGTCACAGCAAAAGACAAAGGCTTAACTTGTATTATCGCCGGAGCTGGGGGAGCTGCACACCTACCAGGCATGTTAGCTGCCAACACGACTGTTCCAATATTAGGTGTACCAGTACCATCTCGCTATCTGAAAGGCCAAGACTCTTTATTATCTATTGTTCAAATGCCAAAAGGTATTCCTGTTGCAACCTTTGCTATTGGTGAAGCGGGAGCTGCTAATGCTGCTTTATTTGCTATCGCACAGCTTGCCACCACTGACAACATCCTAGCAGAAAAATTAGATCAATTTAGAAAAGACCAACACCAAAGTGTGCTGGCAATGACTCTTCCCCCTGAATAATATGACAAACAATACTATGATTTTACCTGGTGCTACTCTCGGCATGCTTGGCGGTGGCCAACTTGGCCGGATGTTTACTACTGCAGCTCAAACTATGGGCTACAAAGTGGTGGTGTTAGACCCTGACACTAATAGCCCTGCAGGCATTATTGCTGATCAACATATTTGTGCAAAATATACTGATAACGATGCGCTCAATCAGCTTGCAGCATTATGTGATGCCGTCACAACAGAGTTTGAAAATATTCCTGCTACAACCTTATCTTACCTTGAAGCCAAAACAATAGTTCACCCGTCTTCAAAAGCATTGGCTTCTACCCAGAACCGTATTGTCGAAAAACAATTTATTGCTTCGTTGGGCATCCCCGTCGCACCCTTTGCAGCAATTCACTCAATAGAAGATATTGATACACTTTCGGATAGCTTTAAATTTCCTGCCATATTGAAAGTAGCCAACTTTGGTTATGACGGTAAAGGTCAGGTTGTTTGTGAAACAATTTCTGATGTACGAACTGCATTTGAATCCTTAAATAATGCCGAATGCGTGCTTGAACAACGCATTAATCTTGAACGGGAAGTATCAACAGTGCTGGCTCGTAGCCAATCGGGTGCTATCACCAATTTCCCGGTTGCTGAAAACGTACATGTGAACGGTATCTTGCACTCTACTACTGTTCCGAGCAACATTCCTCAACAACAGGCACATGCTGCACTTCAAATGGCCGATAAAATTGCCGATGGCTTGTCTTATGTTGGCACAATGGCTGTCGAGTTTTTCATTTCTTCCGAAGGTGACATCATTGCTAATGAGATTGCGCCTCGACCACATAACTCGGGCCATTTCACGCTCGATGCCTGTGAAACCTCACAATTTGAACAGCAAGTACGTATGTTATGTGGCTTGCCATCTGGTAACTGTGAACTGGTAACCCCGGTTGTTATGATCAATCTTCTTGGTGATGTTTGGGGAAATAGCGAACCACATTGGGATACTTTGTTATCACAGCCAGAAAACAAATTACATTTATACGGCAAAAAAGAGGCTCGTGTTGGCCGCAAAATGGGCCATTTTAATGTGCTTGCTTCAACTACCGATCAGGCAATGAAGATTGCCCAGCAATCTTTTGAAGTATTAAAGGCAGATTAACCCTTAAGATCTGTTAATGGTTTTATTCTACATATGATAAAAAACTTCATCATAGTAGTCCTTTTTTTAAGTCTTTCAGTTGGTGGATATCTGGTAAATGGCACTATAAATACGCTTAAATCAACTATCACTGCTCTGCATATCAAGCACAAAAAGAATATTCTCAAAACTAAAATCAAAGAGCGTGGGAAAAGGGTGCTCACGGCTATCCCAATCGCAGGACTGATTGCCATTGGATGGTTTGAGAAACTAGAGTATGAAGAATGGAAACAAGACAATCCTGATGGCACACCCGAGCAATATGCCAACGAAGTTGCTGACTTAGTATATGAAATTGCAGAGAGTTATTACCAAGAGATTCTCGAAGAAAACTCTTCTAACAGCGCATTGGAAAATAATACTCGCGATAAGTTGCCCCAACAAACTGATCCAAACAGCCCAACACTTGAGTAATTTGATATGAAAATATGGGTAGATGCTGACGCATGTCCTGCAGTAATCAAAGATATTTTATTTAGAGCCGCTGGGCGTATGGAAATTCAAACAACACTAGTCGCAAATCATGCTATGCGAATACCACCATCACGCTATATTACATTTCTTCAGGTTACTTCTGGGTTTGATGTTGCAGACAATGAAATTGTTAAAAGACTAAGTGCTGGTGATCTTGTCATAACCGGTGACATCCCTCTAGCTGCTGAAGTTATTGAAAAAGGCGCTTATGCACTCAATCCTCGTGGCGAACTATACACAACTGAAAATATTAAGGCCCGTCTCAATATGAGAGATTTCATGGATACCTTACGTGCCAGTGGCATTAATACTGGTGGCCCATCAGCACTAAGCCAAAGTGATAGACAATATTTTGCTAATCAGCTTGATACATTGTTAACAAAAAATGCTAAATAAGGCCCTCATTCTTGGGGCTAACTTAAGATTACCAATTATTCACCCAATAATCTTTTTTTCAACTTAGCTTTAACAGGCATATCTGATAGCCAGATCCCAAATAAGGCCCGTTTAAATATCAATGACGGAATAAGGGTCTGTTGAATACCATTTTTTGAAACCACGACGCCCTGGTTAGGAAAATAGACAAACTCAAACACATCACCATCAACAATTTTGTCACTAAAAGCGGTTAAAAACTGTTCAATTTCGGCTGAAAGAGCCTCAACATTACCCGCCGTAGATTTTTCAAAGCCTTCGCGTGTTGCTTTGGTCATTTTTTCCGAAGTGATCTTGGAAGAAATAATATGTAAACGAAGAGCCATTGAATCATCGGAATAAATGATTGCGTGAGCGTTCGAATTTTTATCAGTTAGATATAATCCTGCAACATATAAATCAAAAACAAACTTGCTGCGGATCCCTGCACCATTCAAAGCTAGTCTAGATTCGCCTGCCTGCAGCTTGTCGGGCATTGTGATCCCACCCAACTCAACGGCAGACAGTGAAAAAGGTAAAAACAAAAAAGCGAACGATAGTAAAACCAATAGTTTTCGCATGGTTACAACTCCTGTTTTCTGTTCAATAGAAAAACCTAGCTATGAAGATTCGACCTTCTCACTATAGCCACAGTCTTTTTGTGGACAAACTTTTTCTGTACCACGACTTTTTGTCGTCTTTATAGTCAGGATTGGCCATTTACAATCAGGACATTCTTCCTTCAAAGGCTCATTCCACAAAGCATAATCACAATCAGGATAGCCGGAACAGGAATAAAAAATCTTACCACGTCGTGATTTACGAGTGAGAATCTCACCCTTATTACATTGCGGACAAGTCACGCCAGTATTGGTTGGCTGTTCCAATGACTCGATATGTTTGCATTTTGGATAACTACTGCAACCTATAAATTTGCCATATTTACCTGTGCGGACCCATAAATCTGATTCACATTTTGGACATTTACGCCCCTCAACAACTTCAGGCTCACTAGCAGTAGTTTCTTCACCATCAACATTGCGAGTGTAATCACATTCAGGGTAACCCGTACAGCCTATAAAACGACCGCTGCGCCCCAAACGACTGGATAATTGTTTGCCACATTTTGGACATTCTTCATCAAGCATTTCTTGGGTAACGTCACTACGCTGCACTTCTTTATCTTTAGTTTCAACCTGCTCTTTGAATGGTCCCCAGAAGTTACGAAGTAAAGGCACCCACTCTTCTTCGCCCCGTGCCACAGCATCCAACTCATCCTCTAACTTGGCGGTAAAGTCATAGTCGACATATTTAGTGAAGTGTTTGGCAAGAAACTGTCCGACTACACGACCGACATCTGTTGGGTGAAAACGTTTTTTCTCTAGCTCAACATATTCACGCTGTAATAAGGTCGAGATAATGCTGGCATAAGTCGAAGGCCGTCCAATATCATGATCTTCTAAGCTGCGAACCAAGCTTGCTTCACTGAAACGAGGTGGTGGCTCAGTAAAATGCTGTTCTGGCCGAATCGCCTTGAGATCAACTACATCACCCACTTCCATCGGAGGTAAAAGTCGCTCATCTTTATCGGACTTGGCAGAATCATCTTTACCTTCAAGATAAACACTCATAAAACCAGGATTGACTACCGTAGAACCATTGGCACGGAATGTATTACCCGCTCCACAGCCTAAATCAACTGCAACAGTATTCATGGTGGCATGAATCATCTGGCTGGCAATTGTACGTTGCCAAATCAGAGTATAAAGTTTTAGCTGATCCGCAGGCAAGTAGGCCTTTAACAACTCTGGTGTACGAAGAATAGATGTTGTCCGAATAGCCTCATGTGCTTCCTGAGCATTTTTGGATTTTGTTTTGTAAACCTGTGGTTTGCTTGGCACCGAGCCGGCACCATATTTCTCCGCAATAAAACCTCGTATTTCTTCAACAGCTTCTGATGCTAATGTCACCGAATCAGTACGCATATAAGTGATCAAACCTACCGCGCCTTCACCAGTATCTGCACCTTCATATAAT
>QNEY01000163.1 GCA_003645385.1 Gammaproteobacteria bacterium
AGCTATCATTGGTAGCAATGAAAATAGCAAGATTAATAGACCACGGATCATGATTGACCTCGTTGTTGCACCATTTGTTGGAGTCGTTCTGCAAAGCTGGCAGTATCTGTCTGCTCTTTACTGGTATTAATTGGTTGCTCAAGGACGTGTAAAGTCTGAACCTGTTGGGCAGTAACGCCAACTAAAATCTGTTTTTCACCAACTTGTAACAAGATTGCCCGTTCACGGGGACCTAATGACAGGCCGGCAATAATTTTCATTTCACCACTGGCAGTAGAATTAAAACGACCAGTACGACGGAGTAGCCAAGCTAAAAATGCAATACACGCTAAAACTAATATTAATCCAAGTAAAGTTTCCAGCATGGCTCCGGTGTTTAGGGGAGATGTGGTGAGCGTTTTAGCTTCACCGCTTTCTGCAGCAACTCCGGAGATTGAAAATAGTGATAGGCTCAAGCAATAAGCCAGACAAATTATATATTTCATTAGCGAAGATGTTGGATACGTTCAGCAGCACTGATGACATCAGTCAGACGAATACCAAATTTGTCATTGACCACCACAACTTCACCATGAGCTATCAAGGTATCATTCACCAATACATCCATTGGTTCACCGGCTAGACGATCTAATTCCACAACCGAGCCTTGGCTAAGTTGTAACAAGTTCCGAATATTGATTTTTGTGCGGCCTATTTCCATTGAAATAGTCACCGGAATATCCATCACCATGTCCAAATTCATATCGTTATTGGGTGATGAGTCATCATTTAATTTAGTAACAGGAGCTGGGTTAGCCTCAGCGTCAGCCTGTTCTTCCAATGCTGCCGCCCAAGGGTCTTCCTCAGTACTGGCTGCTGCATCTTGTTCTTCTAATGCATCTGCCCATTCGTCAGCAGCTTTTTGATCGTCTTGTGTTTCTTCTTCACTCATGATTTTTTACTCTTTGGTAGCGTAAAATTTGGTGTTGTATCAGCGGGATACTCAATCACCTCGGTAATTTTCAAAGCAACTTTGTCATTGTGTTCGCCAAAAGTAGCATTGAATAGTGGGATATCTTCTACCAAAGTGGTAACCGTGTCAGGCATATTGATAGGTAAAATATCTCCAGGTTTTAGGCTCAAAATCTGGCGTAGATTCATGTCAATTTGTGTTAAACCAGCAGATAGATTTACTTCAGCTGTTAATAGCTCTTCTCGCAAGGCTTTAGGCCAACGGCCGTCGTCACCTGAGCGATCACTTTGTAAACCGGTATCAAGTAGTTCTCGAATAGGTTCTAACATCGAATAGGGTAGAGTTACATGCATATCACCACCACCACCATCGAGTTCAATATGGAAGGTAGAGATGACGACTACTTCACTAGGACTGACAATATTGGCAAATTGTGGATTAACCTCATGGTTAACAAACTCAAAATTAACGTCCATAACGGGTGACCATGCATCGGTCAGATCGATAAAGCATAATTCAAGTAAACGACTAATGACTTTTAGTTCGGTAGCGGTAAACTCACGACCTTCAATACGTGCTTCAAAACGACCTTCACCACCAAAATAATTATCCAGAATGCTAAATACCAAATTAGGTTCGAATACAACTAAACCCGTGCCCCGAAGAGGGTGTAGATGGATTAGATTTAAGCTGGTGGGTACAAATAAGGTGTGGATGTACTCTGAGAATTTAAGTACTTGCACACCACTGATTGAGATCTCTGCCGAGTGGCGCAACATATTGAATAGACTAATACGGAGATGACGTCCAAAACGTTCATTGATCATCTCGAGTGTTGGCATTCGACCACGGATGATGCGGTCTTCATTACCAAAGTTATAACTTCTTGCCTCGTCGGAATCTACATCTTCGACTATAGTTTCGATTTCATCGCCATCAATACCATTTAATAAAGCATCGACTTCGTCTTGTGAGAGTATATCGTGGACTGCCATCTTTATTGCATCAAAAAACTGGTGAAATAAACTGCCTCTATCTTATTTGGCAGTTTTTCTGATTTAAGTACGGCATTTATTTTATTTAATGTGGTTTTTTGCAGATCTTTGGTTCCTGCAGTTAATTCGTCATAATTTTGACCATGAAATAATAATAACAATTCATGTTGAATGGCTGGTAGATGTAGCTTGAAGGCATCGATTATCTGTTGGTCACGTGCCATGACTTTTAATTTTATCTGCATATAACGAACGGCACCCTGACTTTGCTCAGAGAAATTGGTGATAAAGGGATCCGCAACACTATAATAAATGGGAGTTTGTTTTGCGACAGGTGCAGCTTCTGTTATCTCTTCAGTAGCAGATTCATCACCACCTAAAAAGAATGCTGTCCCACCACCGGCTAGAGCTAGTACTGCTACAGCAGCAATAATAATCATTTTTTTTGACTTGCCACCACCATCTTCGGTGATTTCTATATCATCTTTTTCTTCAGCCATTTGAATGGTTTCCGTTATTTTTGTTAATATTTATGCAACTAACGTGCCTATTATTGCAAGATAAAACTTGTGAAATATACTGCTTCAAGATCATCTTTGCCTGTTTCTTCTTTTAAAAGTGCTTTAATTGTTTCTAAGGAGGTTACTTGCAGGGTTTGTCTGCCTTCAACACTGTTGACTGACTCTATCGTTTGCTCCGTCAATAAGGTGCGTAAGGCATCTTGCAACATAGGTAGGTTAAGGATGGCACTATCAATAAACTCTTGGTCATAGCTCATTAAGACTACTTTGATTTGAAATAGACGTACTTGTTCTTGACTCTGTCTTAGAAAATTAACTCTAATCGGTTCGGGGAATTGGTAATAGATAGCTGGGAGAGAGGATGATTCATCATCTTCAGCCCATGAAGGAGATGAAAAGAACGTAAAGCTAACTAATACTAAAATTAGTAATTTTATAATAGAACGAACCATTGCTTGATATACTCCTCTAAGAATGTCTTGGCAGAATTATGACAAGCTTATCTTCGCTATGAAAGGGCAAAAATTAATTGATGAGTCAATCTGGATGAAAAAACAACAAAATAGCGTAAATTCTTGCTGGGATCGTATTGTGATATTTCCACAATATTTAATACCGCATCATTTGTTATCTGTGGCCATGCATTGGTTAGCTGGATGTCAGGTAGTCTGGTTTAAGAAGCTGTTCATTGGTTTTATTGTAGCTAATTATAAAGTTAATGTAGGCGAGGCTGCACAGACTGATTTAACTAGCTATCCTAGTTTTAATGATTTTTTTACACGTGCTTTGCGATCAGGTGTACGTCCAATAGCTGAGGGTGGCAATAAAGTGGTATCACCGGTCGACGGAGCTATCAGCCAACTTGGTGCAATACATTCAGGTCAGATTATTCAGGCGAAAGGCCATGATTACAGTGTGCTGGAATTATTAGGCGGGGATGAAAGTCTAGCGAAGCAGTTTGAACAAGGCCAGTTTGCAACTATCTATTTGTCACCTCGAGATTATCACCGTATTCATATGCCGTTAACGGGAAAATTACAGCAGATGAGTTATATTCCGGGAAAATTATTCTCAGTCAGTCCTCGTACTGCTCGTACAGTACCCAATTTATTTGCACGTAATGAACGAGTGATCACAGTATTTGAAACTGAACTAGGGCCTATGATTGTAGTATTGGTTGGGGCAATATTTGTTGGTAGCATGGAAACGGTCTGGGCCAATAAAATCACACCGCCTTATGGTAACAACATTCAACATTGGAATTATGACGGCGAACAAGCCATTGTTTTACAAAAAGGCCAGGAAATGGGTCGATTTAATATGGGGTCAACTGTTGTTGTTCTACTACCTGAACAATCAGAGATCTTTAAATCTGAGTTACTTGCAGGTGATTCCATTTTGATGGGACAAGCAATGACATGATTTTTCACTTCATTCAGATATAATTTAATGATAAAAATGTAGGCCTGATCGGAGGTCACACAGTGTCGATATTACAGAAAAACGCCAAAACTATTGCTGGTAACCATTCAACACCTGCATGGCATGCTATTGATCAAATAGCTGTATTAAAACAGTTAAAAAGTTCACCCGATGGATTAACTGTTACGGAAGCTGCTCAACGACTGAGCCAAGATGGCCCTAATCTTTTACCCGAATCGCAAACACGTGGCCCTCTAAAACGTTTTTTTGCTCAATGCCACAATGTATTGATTTATGTGTTGTTAGCTGCAGCATTGATTACAGCAATATTAGGTCATTGGATTGATACTGGGGTAATAATTGGTGTAGTAATAATTAATGCCATCATCGGTTTTATTCAGGAAGGCAAAGCCGAAGATGCATTGCGAGCCATTAAAAAAATGCTGTCATCACAAGCCTTGGTGTTACGTGATAATAAGCGTATCACTGTTCCAGCTGAAGACCTTGTGGTTGGTGATATTGTTTTTTTGCAATCAGGCGATAAAGTACCTGCGGATTGTCGATTATTAAAGACAAAAAGTTTACAAATTCAGGAATCAGCACTAACTGGTGAATCTGTACCTGTTGAAAAAGGCTCAGATCCTGTAGTTGAAGATGCAGTATTAGGTGACCGGAATTCGATGGTTTTTTCCAGTACTTTGGTAACGTATGGACAAGGCGTTGGAGTTGTTGTCGCTACCGCAGCTGATACTGAGATTGGTCATATTAGTACC
>QNEY01000164.1 GCA_003645385.1 Gammaproteobacteria bacterium
GCATTTAGTAAGAATACATTCCGTAGTGTGCCATCTTCATCGTAATTCCCCAAATGTGAACAAGTCAGGGTGGTGGTAAATCCAGGAATTCGTGAAAAGGAAGTCGGTGATGAAGCCGGGCATACAGAATTATTGATGACATAAAATGAACCCCATTCAAGACTGGCATTTGCTACTTGATATGCTCGAGCTGTTTGTAGTGCTAGTAAACTGGTTTTACGTTGAACACCAGCAATAGTCACTAAATATTGTGCTAATAAACTAACAATGATCAAAACAAAAATGGCACCAATAAGCGTGACTCCGCGTTGCTTAATCATGGTTGATTATCCACATGAATCTGATGAATAAGACGGATTGATTCGCCTGATTCATCTGCCAGTGTCAGCTCTATCGTTACTAGCCCTGAGCGGGTACTTGAGCCAGAGTTGTAACTGAAAACACAATCAGCTAAATAGTTGGCTTGAATAGCACCGCCAGTAGATGGTGGTATGGGCTGTGTGGCTTGAATAGCGTAGCCTTCATAGCGTATTAACACCTTGTCTCGTTCAGCTAAGGCGCTGGTATCACAGTGATAAGTAATCGGAGTATCTACAATAAAAAAACGTTGTTGAGGAGATTGTAGTGGGAATTGGAATACAGGATGGTTCATATGGCCAGCTGTCGAGCCAGCACCAGTGGTAACGATATTATCGCCAGCATAGGCATTACTGCCAGCAGTATTTAGTGGATAAACAGCTATTTTATCTACCCCCATTGAGATGCTGGAGAAATTCTGCAGGTTACCCAAAACATCAAATCCATTATCGGCTATGCTGAAATCGATGATATCACCTGCACCAGCAAGTGCAAGCTTGGCACGATATCGACCACCATTAATTATGTGTAGCAATTCAAGTGTTTTACTGTCAGCAGAAACTCGGATACTGTTGGGTAATGCTCGGCGAATATCACGCTGCATTCGATCAAGAACAGACTCAGCTGAGGCCGTCAAAGTTGCTCGTCGCGCATTGTCAACATAAGCATGAATTGGCAGGGTAAGAATAGAAGTGGTCATAGATGCAACAATGCCACCGATGACAATAACTAGGATAAGTTCAAGTAACGAGAAGCCACCTTGGTTAGAATGGAATGGATAATTTTGTGGGATGACCATTAATAATCTGCTCGATAAGCTGTCAGACTGATTGAACCTATTCCAGCACGGTCAACCTGAACAGTGATGGTTTTCATATTGATTGCCGAAACGACTTCATCATTTATGGTAACGCTGATGTTATAGATACCTAATCCACTAATAGCTGAACCAGCCTGGTTTTGAGCTCCAGTATCAGCCAAGCCATTATAATCATCTACATTATCAAAAGTGGCTCTGGTTTCTCCAGTATTACTGCCATCTGGATCTATGACTGGTAATAATAATATTTCCTCAAGATATGATTCAGCTATAGCAATAGATTGTTGTTGAACCATTGGATCGGCGCTATGTGAACTTGTGAGGTTGACTATACTGAGAATCCCAGTCAGTGCAATGCTGATAATTACAATGGTAATGATCAGTTCAATTAAGGTGGCACCTGTTTGTGGTGATTTTTTATTGGGCATAGACAAATCCAGTATCTGCAACCACAATAATATTTTTATTTCCAATACTTATTGTGGCATCAGTTGATGCATTGCCAAGGGGATAAAAGGTAATTGTTACAGCAGTCATAGTAACGCCTGTCTGACTACCACTTAAGCCGATTTCTCCTGTTGTAGGGTGACGAACATGGGTGGTAAATGTTCCTGAAGTACAGCTATCATCACGAAACACTTGGTAGCCGGATGTCGTAGATTGAAATTGGGTTTGGCAGCCAGTAGCAACAGCCACTCCTTTGGCATAGCGGATAGCATTAAGTGTGTCATCAAAAAAGACGCGCTCGTCAAATCCAGATCGGGCAAAAAAACGGGGTAGGGCAACGGCAGAAAGGATCGACAGTAATACAATTACCATAATCAGTTCCACCAGTGTAAAGCCAGATTGACCACAGCTTATATTTTGTTTTTTAGTATGGACTGTTGCATGCCATGGGCAATATTTTAAAGACAATCGTCGGGGTGAATGCTGGCTATTTAAATTTAATAATGCCATTAATTTCTTCCTGACTATGACACACTTATCGCCCCAGTATCAGGGCTATTCCGAACTAATGCAGCTTAGATTATTTAATTCTAAATAAATTAAAGTAGAAGCAAATTTGTAGTCGCTCTTTAACAAGCAGTGTCAATGATTGTATAAGTTGGTACTTCGCCTACAGCGGTAGGTGCGGTGTATTGAACATGACAGTTGTTCACATTATCTAGTCTGAAGGTTCTGCCTACAAGCGTAAAGCCATCCATATCAACTAAATTGGTAAGACCATTAGCATCTTGTAGTGGATAAAGGTAGCGAGTACGAACATCGCCATTAGCAACACTTAAAGGTGTGGTTCCATCGCCATTGGCATCCACCCATGTGGCAGCTGTCGGATTAACGCCATCTACTAATGCTTTTGCATGAATCATTGCTGAAGCTGATTGAACTGCTGATTTCATACTATTAAGACTGGCAGTTTTTGCATCTTTTTGAAGGCTAACAAATTTTGGTAGTGCAGTGGCGGCCAAAATCCCCAAAATAACAATAACCATAATCAGTTCAATAAGAGTAAAACCCGATTGCTTCTTCATATATTAAATCCTTAAAAACTCTTGATATTTGCGATAGTTATATCATAATCTTAATAAATAGTCTAATGTCCTAGGGCTGCTCCTGACAGATCCCACATTGGCAGGAAAACACCAAGTGCGAGAATTAAAACCATAACACCGATGACTGTAATCAGGATGGGCTCAATTGCGCTACTGAGTCTTTTAGTGTCATAGTCGACTTCACGTTCATAGAAGTTTGCCACTTCATCAAGCATATCATCAACAGCACCAGTTTCTTCACCCACAGAAATCATTTGTATTACTAAAGGTGTAAATAGACTGCTGGCTATAGCTGTTTGAGTTAAAGACTCTCCGTGTTCCAAACCATCACGCATTGAAAGAACTCGCTTTTCAATATAGGTGTTGTCGACTGCTTGACCAACAATGGCAAGTGTTTGAGTAATGGGTACGCCAGCACGAAATGCCATTGCGAATGCACGTGAGAAGCGGGCAAGTGTAGCTCGTTCAATAATACTTCCAATTAAGGGGATTTTTAGTTTATAACGATCCCACTGATATTGCCCTGTATCTGTTTGGACATAGCGCCTGAGAATCATAAGACCAACAACCACAACCATCAGTAGAAATTTCCAGTAGTTAACAGTAAAACTGGATGTCGACATTAACAATTGTGTTGCCCAAGGTAATTCACTACCAAAATTGGCAAAAACTTGGGAAAAGGATGGAATAACAAAGATATTGATAATAATCATAGCGATGACCATCGCTATGATGACAAACATGGGGTAACGCATAGCAGCTTTGATGCGGTCTTGGGTTTCTTTATCGATTTCTAAATATTTATGTATTTGTTGAAATGACTGATCTAATAAGCCTGTGTTTTCACCAACATTGACCATACTGACAAATAAACTTGGGAAAATATCTGGGAATTTTTGCAGACTACCAGCAAGAGAACGACCACCCTCAAGGTCTGAGGCTACGTCATCAATGGCATTGGCCAAACTAATATTTGTCATATGGGATTTTAGCCCATGTAATGCTGGTAGTATGGATATACCTGCTTTGAGCAAGGTTGCCATTTGACGGCTGAACATTATCAGCTCATTGATGTCTGGAGGTTGACTAAAAAGAGTAGTTTTTAAATTTTCAAGGATATCTATTTTCTCAGAATCCTTCAGATGAATTTCAATAGGTGTAATACCAATGTTAATCAAGTGGCTAGCGGTATCACTGGTGGTAGTGGCTTCTAATTCACCTGTGACCATTTCACCTTGTTGATTTCGACCTGTGTACTGATACAGTGGCATATCTTTGTTAACCCTTAGTCATTTTATATGGCAATGTCATGATGTGACTTAGTCTGCTTATGAGGTGTGACATCAATATCACCGGCAATACGCAATACTTCATCTAATGTTGTAATACCTTGTTTCGCCAACTCGATAGCATTTTTGGTGAGGCTTCTAAAATCTTTTTTCTGGCCAGCACGCTTAACAAATAAAGCGTTATCATCTTGTTGCAAACAGCTAGCTAGATCTGGTGACATAATGAGTAATTCATAAATACCAATCCGACCGCTATACCCAGTATTGTTACACTGGTTGCATCCAGTATGTTGGTAAAAAGATGGCCAAGTAGGTTGAGGGCCCATAATTCGTTCTAATAAGAGTTTGTCTTGATCATTGAGTTCGTGAGGTTTTCGACAATCTGGACACAAACGTCTCACTAAACGTTGAGCAAGTACTGCTTGCAAAGAAGATGCAACTAAAAAACCTTCTGCTCCCATATCTAACAATCGACTAACCGTACTGACGGCATCATTAGTGTGGAGCGTAGAGAAAACTAAATGACCGGTCATAGCAGCACGTAAGCCAATTTCAACAGTTTCCTGATCACGCATTTCACCAATTAATATAATATCAGGATCTTGGCGTAATGCGGTTCGTAATACTATTGGAAAGGTCAA
>QNEY01000165.1 GCA_003645385.1 Gammaproteobacteria bacterium
AGAAACGACGACCGATACCAATACCGTATACAAATGGGTCAATCTCTGCATCAATTTCAGCCCAACCAGCTGCAGTATTTTTAAATTTAGCTGTTGTATCAATATCAAGGTATTTAACATCAACGTTTACAAACCAATCTGCATTTATAGCTATATCCATACCCGCCTGTAATGCGAAACCCCAAGAATCATCTAAATCAACTTTAGCACCTGGAGCATAAACACCAGATTTGCTTGGTACCTCTTCATCCCAGAAGTAAGTATAGTTCACACCAGCGCCCACATAAGGTCGGTAATCTGAATCTGGTAGAAAATGATATTGTAATAATAACGTTGGTGGCAATACTTTAGTATCGATTACGTCTTTGTCTCCTAGTGTAGCAACCACATTTCCAGCCCCTTTATGGGTTGTAACAGTATGCTCTGTATAGCCTAGAATTAACTCTAAACCCCAGTGACGATCAATCATGTAAGTGATATCTAACTCCGGCACAGTATCATCATCAACTGTTACGCCTTCACCAAGATCACCAAAGGCCTCTGTGTTTAGAGTGCCACTACTATCATTCGGGTTAACGTTAATGATACGACCTCGAATTAACCAGTCGCCTGCTTCATACGCCATTACTGGAGTTGCTACAGCAGAGATACCCATTGCTGCTAACAATGCAACTGCTAATTTTGTTGATTTCATCTTTTTCTCCTAAAAACTACAAATTAAATTCTATAATTTACTGTCGGGATTATACGGTGTTACCCACTTGTTTCCATGATCTAGGTCCATAAATTTGTTGTAATCTTATAGTTATCCATAGTTTTTGCAAGGCTATTGTTGTTTTTTGTTAACTTTCTTCGTTATCTCTTTGTCTTTTGTAGTTTTTTAACCACACAAGGCCTTAAGTTTGCCGATATTTTGTAATGAAATAGCCTTGCCGGTAATCACAATCAAATCATCCTCCTGAAAACGCGACAATATTCGACTGACCGTTTCGACAGCCAAGCCAAGATGATTAGCAATGTCAGTACGAGACATAGTGAGTTGAAACTCGGTAGAAGAAAAACCACGATCTTGAAACCGTTTGGACAAAGAGAGTAAAAAGGTAGCTAATTTCTCACCGGCAGTTTTTTTACCTAATAGCAACATCAGGCTTTTATCTCCAGCTAGCTCCTTGCTTAATCGTGTCAACAACTGGACTTGCAATTTCGGCATGTCTTTTCCCAATTCTTGCAAATTTTCAAATGGCAGCTCACAAACGCTGCTACTTTCAAGTGCTTTAGCATTGGATTGATATGTTTGCTGATGAATTGCGTCCAACCCAATAAACTCGCCAGGGAAATAAAACCCCGTTACCTGATCACGGCCATTACTAGCTGAGATCATTGTCTTGAACGAGCCTGATCTCACCACATATAATGATGTGAACTTATTATCTACTGTAAACAGAGACTGTCTACGCTTATAGCTTTGGCTGCGCTTAATGATTTGATCTAACTGCGCAAGATCATCACTGTGCAAGCCAAGAGGCAAGCATAGTCGATATAAGGAGCAGTCCTGACAAGCAATATTATGATCACGCTGAATTTTTGCAAGATCATTAAATAGCGGTGTCACATTATTTGATTGAGCCATTGCTTACCCTAACTCTAACGTAAACGTTTAATGATACCCCTTCAAACACGCCACCGAAACAGTTATTATGCTGTTTTATTTCTGAAACTCAGGAAAGATCATGACTTCTCGTATTGCGACCGTTGCGCGTAACACCCTTGAAACACAAATTGAAGTGACATTAAACCTTGATGGTAGTGGTCAATTTAATGCTGAAACAGGTGTACCTTTTCTTGACCATATGATGGAACAAATTGCTCGCCACGGTTTATTTGATCTCACGGTGAAAGCAAAAGGTGACTTACATATTGATGCTCATCACACTGTTGAAGATACAGGCATTACTATTGGTCAAGCTCTGAAGCAAGCCTTAGGAGATAAAAAAGGTATTGTACGATATGGTCACGCATTTATACCTCTAGATGAAGCATTGTCACGAGTCGTGTTGGACTTGTCTGGTCGTCCGGGAATAGAATTTGATGTTAGTTTTACCCGCGATAAGATTGGTGAATTTGACGTTGAATTATTTTATGAATTCTTTCAAGGTTTAGTGAATCATGCTGGCATGACCTTACACGTGGATTCTTTAAAAGGCCGCAATGCTCATCATATTGCTGAGACTATTTTTAAAGCGTTTGGTCGGGCTTTGCGTATGGCAGTAACATTGGACCAACGCGCATTGGAACAATTGCCATCAACCAAAGGCGCGCTTTAAATTATTAAATTGCGTAGAATAACTATTTAGTTTGCACACAGGCTTTTTATGCGTCGCGTAGCAGTAATCGATTATGGCATGGGTAATTTGCGCTCTGTCTCTAAGGCTTTGGAAGCCGTTGGGGGTAATGATGTTGTAGTTGAAGTCACATCCGACCCAGCAAAAATCCTTGCTGCCAGTCATATTGTTTTTCCGGGCGTAGGTGCCATCCGTGACTGCATTGCTGAACTAAAACGGTTACAGCTAGATGATGTTATCCGCGAAGCTGCTGCTAGCAAGCCTATGTTGGGTATTTGCCTCGGTATGCAAGCATTGCTTAGTCACAGTGAAGAAAATGATGGTACAGAAGGGTTAAATATTATCTCTGGTAATGTTCGTCATTTTGATATCAAGCTAGCTGATAATGGTGAGCATCTCAAGGTGCCTCACATGGGTTGGAATGAAGTTCATCAGACATCAATACATCCGCTTTGGCATAACATTGAGCAAGATAGTCGCTTTTATTTTGTGCACAGTTATTTTGTTGATCCTGACGACGAAGCGGTGATAGCTGCGATAACAGCATATCCGGATAACTTTAGCTCTGCCGTACACAAAGACAATATTTTTGCAGTACAGTTTCACCCAGAAAAAAGCCAACATGTTGGCCTGCAATTATTAGAAAACTTTTTAAACTGGGACGGTCAGTCCTGATGGAGAAATCTTTATGCTGTTAATCCCTGCCATTGATCTAAAAGAGGGTCACTGTGTCCGTTTGCGTCAGGGACGCATGGAAGATAACACTATATTTTCCGAGGATCCTGTTGCTGTTGCCCGCAAGTGGGTAGAAGCTGGAGCAAAACGCTTACATATGGTTGATCTTGATGGTGCCTTTGCAGGTAAGCCTGTCAATGCTGAAGTCATACACCAGATTTGTCAGACATTTCCTGATCTTGATGTGCAAATTGGTGGTGGTATTCGTGATGAAGATACTATTCAAACTTATCTGGAAGCAGGGGTTAGGTATGTCATCATCGGTACTAAAGCGGTAAATGCACCACATTTTGTCGGGGATGTCTGTGCTGAATTTCCGGGTCATATAATTGTAGGTTTAGATGCTAAAGATGGCAAAGTCGCTATTGATGGCTGGTCAAAGCTATCACATCACGATGTGACTGATATGGCTAAACACTTCGAACAGGATGGTGTTGAAGCTATTATTTATACCGACATCAGTCGTGATGGCATGATGCAGGGTGTTAACTTAGAATCTACCCGTGATTTGGCTCGTGCAATAAATATCCCTGTTATAGCTTCTGGTGGTGTTACTGATTACAACGATGTTAAAGCCCTGTGCCACTATGAAAGTGAAGGTGTGATGGGGGCCATTGTTGGTCGTGCTATTTATGAAGGTACCATTGATCTGGCCGAAGGGCAGGCATTAGCTGATCGCCTTAATCCTCCAACTGATTATTCTGGAACGACTAAATAATATGGGCTTGGCCAAACGCATTATTCCTTGTCTTGACGTTGACAATGGTCGTGTCGTAAAAGGCGTGCAATTTGTTGATATTCGTGATGCTGGCGATCCGGTAGAAGTTGCTAAACGCTATGATCAACAAGGTGCAGATGAAATTACCTTTTTGGATATTAGAGCAACACATGATAACCGCGACACAATGGAACATGTTGTAGAGGCCGTAGCCAGTCAGGTCTTTATCCCATTAACGGTTGGTGGTGGCATTCGAACTCTTGACGATATTCGTCGTATGTTAAATGCCGGTGCAGATAAGGTGGGCATTAACTCAGCAGCAGTTTCTAACCCAGAGTTTGTTCGTGAGGCAGCTCAAAAATTTGGATCACAGTGTATTGTGGTTGCCATTGATGCCAAATGCATATCTGATGAAGGTGAATCTAGACGTTGGGAAATTTTTACCCACGGCGGCCGTAAAGGTACTGGTATTGATGCCATTGAATGGGCACAGAAAATGGTTGATTTTGGTGCAGGTGAAATATTACTGACCAGTATGGATAGAGATGGTACTAAATCAGGCTTTGATTTAGAATTAACACGTGCAGTAAGCGATGCTGTTGCAGTTCCGGTAATTGCATCTGGTGGTGTTGGTGAGCTACAAGATTTAACTGATGGTGTAAAAATTGGCCGTGCCGATGCGGTACTTGCTGCTAGCATATTCCACTTTGGTGAGCATACGGTACAAGAAGCCAAACAACAAATGGCTAGTCAAGGTATCGAGGTTCGATTGTAATGAGTTGGCTTGATCAGGTAAAATGGAATAGTGATGGGCTTGCACCCGTTATTACGCAAGAGTTTGAAACAAAGCAAGTGCTTACTTTA
>QNEY01000166.1 GCA_003645385.1 Gammaproteobacteria bacterium
CCCTTAAGTAAGAAACGATAAGGTGGATTACCTTATCGTTTCTTACTTAAGGGTAGTTTGTTAGTCGCTTTTGCCTTACTTATCCTGCAAGGATTAGCTGTTCTGTTTAGAAATATTGTCAAACTTAATAATATGGAGGTCAAATAATGGAAGTTTGGGCTTTAGTGATGTTTGCCGCCTTATTTCTATTATTATTGGTAGGATTTCCCGTTGCATTTACCTTAGGTGCAGTTGCACTTGGCTTTGGCAGTATATTTCTTGGTCTTGATTTCTTCAATTTATTGCCATTAAGGATCTGGGGCATTATGACCAACTTTACCTTGTTGGCAGTCCCCTTATTTGTCTTTATGGGTGTCATACTTGAAAAATCGGGTATTGCTGAAGAACTACTTGAAACTATGGGCCGATTGTTTGGCCGTATTCGTGGTGGCCTAGCAATTTCAGTGGTAGCCGTTGGAGCTTTATTAGCTGCCACTACCGGTGTAGTAGGAGCATCGGTGGTGACAATGGCAGTGATTGCCCTGCCCGCTATGTTAAAACATGGTTACGCCCCTACTCTTGCCAGTGGCACTATTGCCGCATCAGGTACTTTAGGGCAAATCATTCCACCCAGTATCATTCTTATTTTATTAGGTGATGTTATTGGTGTACCTGTAGGCCAATTATTTATTGCCGCTGCTGTACCGGGGATGATGTTGGTTTTTGCCTACATGGCCTATATTGGTTTTGTGGCATGGCGACATCCTGAATTAGCACCTGCTATTGAACACGACCCTAATAATGACCAACACCTTGCATTAATTGTATTGAAAAGCCTGATACCTCCTCTTGCTTTAATTTTAGCTGTATTGGGATCAATATTCTTTGGTATTGCATCACCAACTGAGTCAGCTGCTGTTGGTGCATTAGGCGCAATGATACTTGCCGCTCTACATAGCAAGTTGAACCTTACAAATTTACGTGAAGCGCTACAACAAACTACACGTCTAACTAGCATGGTATTTTTAATTCTAATTGGTGCCACAGCATTTGGCTTAGTCTTTGTTGGCATGGGTGGAGACAATCTGATCTTCGACATTTTTAACAGCCTACCTGGTGGCAAATGGAGCTTTTTAATTGTCAGTATGTTGCTGATTTTTGTATTAGGATTCTTTCTAGATTTTATAGAAATCTGCTTTATCGTTGTACCGATTATTGCACCAGTAGCCATTCACATGGGACTCGATCCTTTATGGTTTGCATTACTAATCGCTTTGAATCTACAAACTTCATTTTTAACGCCACCCTTTGGCTTTTCATTGTTTTATCTTAAAGCCAGTGCACCTACACTTGAATTAACCACCATTTATCGTGGTGTAATACCATTTATTGTTATTCAAGTAGTGGTGTTAGCAATCTTAATCAGCTTCCCATCAGTTGCTTTGTGGCTGCCGAGTTTAATGGAATAATAATTAAATAGTTTGTGATTCTGGGAAATACATCGCTGCAATCAGATACAATGCTACCGCCAGCATAATCAACACACTAAAACCAAATTGCATGGCGATAAGAGTTGCTAATATGGCGCTGATAACTGAAGCCAAGCCATTAATTCCCCAAGCCCAGGGAATAAGCTCGGGCATAGTTTTGCTAAGCTGGGCAAGTGCCATCGGAAATGGCATACCCATAAAGAAGCCCAGTGGAGCTATCAATAAAACTGAACCTAGATAGCGTCCAATATCACCCTTAGAGAGTAAAAAAGAACTGATCTGATCAAAGTTCAGACTATAACTAATACTCAGTAATGAAATCATCACAAAAGGCAGCAAAATAATTGTTTTGTGTGGGTAATTAGATAACTGTTTTGAAACATAACTACCACCACCAGCGGCCAGTAAAAATGCACAGATCACTGTTGTAATTGCATAAAGAGGATGATGGAGGATCAGAATAAACTTCTGGATAAAAGCTATTTCAATAAACAGGAAGGCCAGCCCCAAACAGAAAAAATACACCATCACACGTCTATAATTCTGATTACCAGATTGAATGCCTAATTTGGATTTCCATAACCACAATGGCAAGGCAATCAATAACAAACTGGCAACTATCGCCTGAAAAAGTGCGGCTATAAGTAATAAATAGCCACTTTCCAATAAAAAAAGTCCGCCACGGTCTAATAACGAAATAATTTCAGGCAAAGTCTGCCATTTAAAGAATTGGAAAAAATAAGGCCTGTCATCAGTTGCAGGAGTAATATTAAATTTATACCCATCAATAAATGCCTCACTCTGTTCGCCCAACAATGCCTCTGCTGCTTGGTAAAAATAGGCGTGTTGCAGGATATTAAACTGATTGACCTCTTGTTTGGTTATTCCCGGATAAAAAACCAGATCAAAATTACGATCATTACAAAACTGTTTTAAGTGAGTGATTTCATCCACCGTTATTTGTCCATTTTTAACGATTAACGTGCTGGTTTGCCAACTACGTATCACGATTATTTGTTGCTTAGGCTGGGCAATATTTTCCTTTTTTAAAGCATTAATTACCGTAGCCAATAATTTTGGCATATCTCGGGGTGGCAACTTAATCCAGCGAGTAAGGCTTAAATAACCATTGGGAGATAAATGCTGTAAGTATTGTTGTATAGCTTGTTCGGTATACAAATAATTCTCTGCCATTGAATAGAGTCCAGCTGCTGAAGCACCAAAAGCATCCATTAATGAAATTGAGATTAAGTCATATTCTTTGTCGTTACTTGATAGATAAGCACGAGCTTCTTGCTGATGGATATTGATATCTGAACTGGAATAAATACCACCAGTAAACTCAGAGTATTGATCCTCAATAAGATCAATAATTTGTGGATTTAATTCAATGGCATCAATATGTTCAGTATTATGAAAATATGCTTGTAAAATATCACTACCCGTACCAGACCCCATAATTAGAATGTCAGACAATGACTTTAGGTGATAAGGCAATGCTGAAGTTGTTTGATCCAGATAGCCCAAACTTTCAGGATTGCCATCAAAATAAGTGATGGCTGACATGTTATCGGCATCGGTAAATACAGCAAGCTGCTCTGGAACTTCGGCATCAGTATTAATGCTCAGACCAGGAGCATGTCGTAAAGGCATAGCTACACTTTCTACTACTGTAATGAATCCCAATGGACTCGATTTCTGATCAAGGATTTTGGTAGCTGGAATGGTAAGTAACTGATTAAGACTCTTATATTGTGAAATAGCTAAGGTAGCTAAATTGGGTAATAAAAATATTGTCGTTATAGCAACAATAATAAAGACACTGTTCCATTTTATGGTATTAATCCGATTTTTTTTAAACACTCGGGTAGACACTATCAATGCTGCCAACATCACTAACAACAGCAACACGATTAAAATATTTTCCGGGAAAAAGATAAACAACAATAGAATAATAGCAACGCTGCCTACACCAGCTCCCAACAAATCTGCTGCATAAATTGACGACACATATTCTTTGTATTGATAAAACGATAAACCAATAACATTAGCCGCAAAAAAGAATGGCAATATTAGTACTAAATAAATAGCGAACAGATACAATAATTGCATCGGATTCCACAAGATCTCAGCTGGATTAAATGGCACTTGTTGGGCCAGTAGAAAGCAGGCTGGCATTGCAATACCAAATAACAACAGATTGGTCAAAATAACTATAGGGAAATGATGTTTTAGACGTTGCCGATTCAATGCTAAAAAAACGCCACTAATCCCATAGCCAAGCAACGCCAAACTGATAATCATGTAGGCAAAATGATGCCATTGAATTATTGAGAACAAGCGCATCAATAACACTTCATACGCTAAAGCACATGAGGAGACGATTGAAACGGTTATCAAATATGGCAGGGGAAAACTAGACTTCACTGTTAGTGCTGCCCCGTCAAAGGAACAAATTTCACCGGTAAAATTTGCCTAGTAATTACCTTACCAGCCTCATCCTTGGTTACCAAAATTAAATGCTGAACCATAAATCGTCCGCCAACAGGAATAATCATTCGACCTCCAGGCTTTAACTGTTTGATTAATGGTGGTGGAATATGACTGGCTGCTGCAGTAACAATCACCGCATCAAACGGTGCTGCATCTTTCCAGCCATAATAGCCATCACCATGTCTCAAAATGACGTTATCGTAAGCTGTTCGTTTCAGATCTCCTGCTGCCCGTTTAGCCAGTTCCGGCACAATCTCAATACTATAGACTTTGTCTACCAGCTCAGCTAAAACTGCTGCTTGATAACCTGAACCAGTACCAATTTCCAGCACACGATCAGTTTGTTTTAACTGCAATAAGTCAGTCATGATTGCAACAACAGCTGGCTGTGAAATAGTTTGACCATAACCTATGGGAAGAGGCCTGTTTTTATAGGCCCATCGACGTTGTTTTTCTGGAACAAACTCTTGCCGAGGTACCTTAGAAATAGCCTCAAGCACTCGATCATCAAGCTGATCTTTTTTTAGGAAATCACTACTTATCTGTACATTAGATTTGATTTGTTCAACTAATTGATCACGTTGCTGTTGATAGTCGTCAGCGTGTACATATTCGGTCCAGCAGGACAAAACCAACATTACAATGAAAGCCTTTTATACAGG